>JAJYPZ010000256.1 GCA_021794855.1 Pseudomonadota bacterium
ACCAGGATGCCAGTCCGGTTTCTTCGTAAGGGCCGTTTTCGGTAGCGGGAATATAAGTCTTGCCCAGAGCGACATAAGGCCGGTTTGCATTCGCTTTCAGAGCTTCGATTTTTGGAACGGCGTCCGGAACCGAGTCGAGATTGTCGGGAGGATGAGCATCCGGACCGTCGTCCAGATAATATCCTCCGCCTTTTTTTGACGCCGATACGGCTGCGGGTGAAACCGGTTTGGCCGCCGACGTCAGAGAATCCGGTTTGGGTACGCTGGCGCAACCCGCAACGAATAAAAGCAATAATATTCCGGTTATGCGAATCATGATTTAATTAATTTCCGGTGAGATTTTACGCTCATCACTATGCCGAACCCCAGCATGACTATCACCATTGCGGTACCCCCGTAACTCATCATCGGCAGTGGGATCCCGACAACCGGCAGGAGACCTGAAACCATGCCCATATTGACGAATGCATAGGTGAAAAATGCCAAGGTTACACTGCCCGCCATAAGTCGCGCAAATAAAGTCGATGCATTGACGGTAATCATCAAACCCCGCGCGATGATGGCGAGATATAGCAGCAGCAGAAACACATTGCCCAGCAGACCGAATTCTTCGCCGAATACGGCAAATACGAAATCGGTGCTGTGCTCGGGCAAAAAGTCCAGATGTGCTTGCGTGCCGTGCAGCCAGCCTTTGCCGAAACTGCCGCCCGAGCCGATGGCGATGCTGGACTGGATTATATGATAGCCCGCTCCGAGCGGGTCTTGCTCGGGATGCAATAAAGTCAAAACGCGGCGTTTCTGATAATCGTGCAGGAAATGCCACAGTATCGGCAAGCTGGCGGCACCGGCAACGATCATGCCGAAGAGCACGCGCCAGGGCAGGCCGGCGAAAAACAGCACATAAAATCCCGACGCGGCAATCAGCAACGCGGTACCCAGATCCGGCTGGCGCGCGACCAGCGCCACCGGTATCGCCAGCAGCAATGCGGCTATTCCGTAATCTTTAAGACGCAATGTCGCTTCGTGATAATGGAAATACCATGCCAGCATCAGAGGCGTTGCTATTTTCAGGATTTCGGAAGGCTGGATGCGCGTGACGCCGAGATGCAGCCAGCGTCGCGAACCGTTCACGACATCGCCGAACAGCGCCACTCCCACCAGAAGTATGACGCCCATCGTATACAGCGGTACAGCGAGCGCGAGCAGATAGGGCGGCGGGATGTTCGCGACCAGTACCAATATGCCCAGTGCAATAAGCATATTGATTCCATGCATCAGCAAATGGGCTTTGTCTTCGCCGGACGCGCTGTATTGCAGGAATAAACTCAGTATCATCAGGACGAATAACAGCAGCAGCAGCGGAAAATCCAGATGACTCGCTATCTTGAGCAGCCAGCGTTTAATCTGCATGCCGGTTCGCTCCTGTATCGATCGCCGGCGGTGAAGCGGATGGCTTGGGACGTTTGCCAAGCAAGTAATAATCCATCACTGCCCGCGCTATCGGTCCGGCAGCCGAACCGCCGTGGCCGCCGTTTTCCACGAATACGGCAACGGCGATTTTCGGGTTGTCGGCGGGAGCAAAGGCGATGAACACAGCATGATCGCGGTTGGCCGCCAAAACATGCCGCGCATCGTATTTTTCGTTCTGGCGTATGCCGACCACCTGCGCTGTACCGGTTTTTGCCGCGATCAGATAAGGTGCTCCGGCACTGGCTGCCGCTGCCGTGCCGCCCGGCCGGGTAACGTCTATCATGGCGTCGACGATAACTTTCAGCTGTTCGGGCGGAATGTCGATACGGGTGAGGGGTTGCGGCGGCACCAGTCGCCGCTGTCCGGTACGGCTGTCGATGACCGCTTCGACCAGTTGCGGGCGCATGGTTATGCCGCCGTTGGCGAGAGCGGCGGTCGCGACGGCCAATTGCAGCGGAGTGGCGAGATTATAGCCCTGACCTATGCCGGCAATAACGGTCTCGCCCGGATACCAGGGCTGTTTCGAGTGTTTGGCCTTCCATTCGCGCGAAGGCAACAGACCCGGCAATTCGCCTTGCAGATCGATGCCGCTTTTTCGTCCGAAGCCGAATTGCGATAGATATTGGTGCATGCGGTCTATCCCCATGTCGTTGGCAAGCCGGTAGAAGTACGTATCGCACGATACGACTATGGCTTTGTGCATATTGACCATGCCGTGCCCGCCGTGTTTCCAGTCGCGATAACGATGTGTGCTGCCGGGCAGGCTGAAATAGCCCGGATCGGCTATGACGTCGTCAGGGCTGCGCAGGCCGTAATGCAAAGCCGCCAGCGCCATGAAGGGTTTGACCGTCGAGCCTTCGGGATACGCGGCGCGGAGGGCCCGGTCGATCAGGGGATGATCCGGAGAATTGTTCAGGGCGTCCCAGTCGGCGGTATCTATGCCGTCCACGAACATATTGGGATCGAAATCCGGCCGGCTGACGAAAGCGAGTATCCCGCCGGTTTTGGGATCCATTGCGACCAGCGCGCCTTTGTAATTGCCGAAAGCCTGTTCGGCGATCGCCTGCAATTTGCTGTCGAGATAGAGGACAAGGTTGTCGCCGGAAATCGGCGCAATACGCGCCAGACTTTGCACTGCATGGCCGTTGGCATCGGTTTCCATCTGTTCGGCTCCGGTTTTGCCATGCAGCAGGGTTTCGTAGCTTTGCTCTATGCCGACTTTGCCCAAATGATCGGTTCCCCGATAGTTGTCGTAGCGCCCCGCCTTCTGCAGTGCGGTCACGTCGGCATCGTTCATGCGTCCGATATAACCGATCAGATGCGAGGCCGAGGTGCCCAGCGGATATTGCCGGAACAGCCGCGCCTTGACTTCGACTCCGGGCAGCCGGTAGCGATTGGCCGCGATACGGGCAACTTCGACATCGGTCAGGCGTGTGCGTAACGGCAGCGTGTCGAAATTGCGGCTCTCGGACAATATTTTTTTAAAGCGTTTGCGGTCGGCAGGCGTGATGTTGACGAGCCTGGAAAGTTGATCGATGGTCGCATCCAGATCGTCGATTTTGGCAGGCGTCAGTTCCAGCGTATAGGCCGAATAATTGTGAGCAAGAACGACGCCGTTACGA
>JAJYPZ010000257.1 GCA_021794855.1 Pseudomonadota bacterium
AGAAAATCCGCGTAATCGGAAAATCCCATGCTTGCAGCCATACGCCGCTGGTCTTCCGCGTTTAACGGCAACTGCTGTGTTTGCGCATCGTCCAGATATTGCAGACGATGTTCGACATTACGCAAAAAGCAGTAAGCAAGACGCAATTCCCCGGCGACCTGTTCGGGCAGCAAACCGCGGCTCGCCAGCACCGGCAGCACCGCCAGGGTGGCGCGCGCTTGCAGGGCCGACGCCTGGCCACCGCGTATCAACTGAAAAACCTGAACGATAAATTCAATTTCACGGATACCGCCCGGACCCAGTTTGATATTGTCGACTTTGTCGTAGCGTATGACTTCCCGCCGTATCTGGGCATGCAGATCGCGCATTGCCGACAAGGCATTGAAATCCAGATACTTGCGAAACACAAACGGCCGGACGATCGCATTGAGCTCGGACAGGCGGGTGCCGGTCAGCGGTCGGCCCTTGATCCAGGCATAGCGTTCCCATTCTCGTCCATGCACGATAAGATAATCTTCGAACGCGGCATAACTCATCGCCAGCGGCCCGGCTTCGCCCCACGGCCGCAATCGCGTGTCGACGCGGAACACAAAGCCGTCCATGGTCAACTCGGATAACGCCAGACCGATTTTTTTGGCCAGCAATCCAAAAAACTGATGGTGAGAAATCGTTTTCACACCCATCGTTTCGCCCTCTTCGGCGTACAAATATACCAGATCGATATCGGACGATACGTTCAGTTCGCCGCCGCCAAGCTTACCCATGCCGACTATCGCCAATTCCATCGGCATACCGTCGGCGGTAACAGGCATGCCGTAGACTTCGGCCAGCCATTCGGCATGATGACGTAAAGCGCAACGTAGCGTTGTTTGCGCCAGATCGGTACATAAACGCATCACTTCGTGCAGATCGCCGATACCGGCAAGATCGCGAACGATCATCTGTCCGACTACGACTTGTCGCAGTTTGCGTAAAGCGGTTTGCAACACGGCACTGTCGGTAATTGCCACTGCGTCGAGCTGCGCCTGCATATCAGCGATATTCCACGGCTCGGCCAAATGGGTTAGTATACGATCAGCAAAATCGGCGTCAGCGGCGCACAAGCGCTCGAAATAGCGCGAATGTCCGCTAGCCAGCGTTATCAATTCCTTGCCATTCATTACGTCTACCTTCCGAATGTTGCAAAGCTGTCATTCCAATCAGGGAAATTGGATTAAAATTATCTATTATTACCAGTATTCTGCGGAGATTTATTAATGTCGTATATCGAATCTGCTTTACATGAACGCAGATCTTTCCCACCAGCCGAGGCGTTTGAGGTCCAGGCCAATGTTTCCGGTCTGCATGCCTACCAGGCGCTGTGCGCGCAAGCCGAATCGAACTACGAAGCATTCTGGGCCGAACTGGCGCGTCGGCATATCAGCTGGCATAAACCGTTTACCCGCATCCTCGATGAAACCGCAGCGCCCTTTTATCGCTGGTTCGACGACGGAGAGCTTAATGTATCGTATAACTGTCTGGATCGCCACCTCGCGACACGTGCCGAACAGACCGCTCTGATTTTCGAAGCCGACGATGGCGCCGGATATCGGCTGACCTATCAGCAATTGCACGATAAGGTCTGCGCGCTGGCCAATGGACTCAAAGCGCTGGGCATCGCCCAAGGTGAACGCGTTGTCATTTATATGCCCATGAGCGCCGAAGCCGTCATCGCCATGCAGGCTTGCGCGCGGTTAGGCGCGATTCATTCCGTTGTTTTCGGCGGCTTCTCCGCACGGTCATTAGCCGAACGCATCGTCGACGCCGAGGCGAAACTCGTCATTACCGCGGACGGGGGTCAGCGCGGCGGCAAAATTATCCCGCTGAAAGCGGTGCTTGACGAAGCCTTGCTGCAGCCGGGAACCGAAACTGTCGGCAAGGTTATCGTCTATCGACGCGCGTCCAACGATATCGCGTGGCATGCCGACCGCGATATCTGGTGGCACGATTGCATCGCAGGCATGAGTACCGTATGCGAGCCGGTATGGATGAACGCGGAAGATCCTCTGTTCATCCTTTATACTTCCGGCTCGACCGGGCATCCCAAGGGGGTGCAGCATAGTTCCGCCGGCTATTTGCTGGGTGCTATTCTGTCCATGCAATGGGTATTCGATGCCATGCCGGATACCGATGTCTATTGGTGCACAGCGGATGTAGGCTGGATTACCGGACATACGTATGTCGCCTACGGCCCGCTGGCGATGGGCATGACGCAAGTCATTTTCGAAGGCGTCCCGACTTATCCCGATGCCAGCCGTTTCTGGCGGATGATACAGCAACATCACGTCACCACTTTCTATACCGCGCCGACAGCCATACGCTCGCTGCTCAAGCTGGGCAGCGAGTTACCGAACCACTACGACCTGTCGAGCTTACGGCTGCTGGGCACCGTAGGCGAACCGATCAATCCGCAAGCCTGGATGTGGTTTTATCAGACCGTAGGTCAGTCGCGCTGCCCTATCGTCGATACCTGGTGGCAAACCGAGACCGGCGCTCACATGATCGCGCCCTTGCCAGGCGCTATTGCCGCCAAACCGGGTTCATGCACCCTGCCGCTGCCAGGCATCATGGCGGATATCGTCGACGAACAGGGCGGTGTACTGACGGGAGAACAAGGCGGTTATCTAGTGATCAAACGTCCGTTTCCTTCATTATTGCGCACCTTATGGAATGATCCCGAACGTTTCCGCAGCACCTATTTTCCAGCGGAACTGGGCGGAAATGTCTATTTGACGGGTGATTCCGCCCATCGGGACGAAGACGGTTATTTCTGGATCATGGGGCGCATCGACGATGTGCTGAATGTCTCGGGCCACCGCCTGGGTACTATGGAAATCGAATCGGCACTGGCTGCGCACCCGCTGGTGGCCGAAGCTGCGGTTGTCGGCAAACCGCACGATATCAAAGGCGAAGCGATAGTCGCTTTCGTGGTGCTGAAAGCCTCGCGTCCGCAAGGCGAAGCCGCGAACGAAGCGGCTACCGTTTTGCGTAACTGGATAGCGCAGCAGATTGGCGCTATCGCCAAACCCGACG
>JAJYPZ010000258.1 GCA_021794855.1 Pseudomonadota bacterium
GCCAGCATCAGCAGGGACAACAACATACGTTTAAACATAACGATCCTTTAACTGTAATTAATCCGGACAGACGATTGCATACTAACCCAGGGCTTGCCGTATCAACAAGGATTTCAGCGGGCCGATACGATTAGTCCAGTCCATCCCGGCGTTGCGCAGCGTGCCGACCCAGGGATGGCGGTGGCGAAACAAACGATGCAAGCCGTCGGTAACCGTTTGTATTGCCGCAATATCTTCGCCCCGCGAGCGCTCGTAACGCCGCAGCAGGGCGAGTTCGCCGCAATCCGCGCCCCCTCTGCCGAGCAAAACCCGCGACAGGCTTTGCGCATCGCGCAAACCCAGATTGACTCCTTGACCGGCCAGAGGGTGCACGCTATGAGCGGCGTCACCGATCAAAGCCAGGCGAGGTTTGACCAGAGCATCCACGCGATTGAGGCTAAGGGGAAATGCCGCCGTAACGCCGGTCTGGCGCAATTCGCCGAGGGTGCGATTGCCCGCCCGCGCTACTTCGTCGGCAAAATCCTGCGGATTCGCCGCCAGCAATGCTTGGGTATGCGTGTCGTCGGTGCCCCAGACGATGGAAATATGCCGGTCGGGCAAAGGCAGCCACGCCAGCACGCCGTCTTCGCGAAACCATTGCCGCGCTATCCCGCCATGCGGCCGCTCGACGGCGAAATTGGCGACTACGCCGAACTGTTGGTACGGTTCGCATTGCGAACCGATGCCGGCCTGGCTGCGCACCCACGACTGACCACCGTCGGCGGCAACGATCAATTTCGCGGCGATCTCGGTGCCGTCGTCGAGTTGCAGATATCCGGCCGCCGCCGACCAAGATAATTGCCGGGTTCGCGCCGAAAAGATCGTTAAATTGGATTGCTGTTGCAATGCCGTCCACAAGCCGTGCTGGATACGGTTGCTTTCCATGATCCACGCCAGTTGCGGCAAGCCTTCACGGTAAGCATCAAAATTCAGTAACGCGCCCCTGTCGCCACGGATTTCCATTCCGTAGACCGGACCGATACGGGAGGCGTCGAATTTTTGCCAGACTCCCATACTGCGCAGAAACGCCTCGCTGCCGGGGCTGATCGCATAAATCCGGCTATCCCAATCCATTTCCGGCACAACCGGCGCTTGCGGTTCGACCAGCGCCAGGCTCAAGCCGCTGTCGCGCAACGACAGCGCCAGCGCTGCCCCGACGATACCGGCCCCCACTATGACCACATCGCAGGCATGCGTCATCCCTGCGCTCCGAATATCATGCGCCGCGCCACAAAACGTTTCAGCGGTCGGATCTGCTGCAACGCCAGCAAACCCAGACTGCGTCCATGCCGCAATACGGGAATGTCGTTGGAGAACAGACTCACCAATAAATCGGTAAAGAAGATGCTGCCAGCCGTATCGAGGCGGCGGCCGCCCTGAAAATCCTTTAACATGCGCAGATTGCCCAATTCTTCATGGCGGCTGGCGCGGATGCTCCCCGCCAGTTCCCAGGCGTCGCGCAAGCCCAGATTAAACCCCTGCCCCGCTACCGGATGCAGGATATGCGCCGCGTTGCCGATAATAACCCGATGCGGCGCGATCGTATCGCGCACATAACTCAGATTGACCGGAAAACTGGTACGGCTCGATACGCTCGAAAAATGCCCGACCCGGTCGCCGAAATGCGCGTGCAATTCGACTAAAAAAACAGGCTCCGGCAATATCAGCAATTCGCGCACCCGTTCGGGCGTAGCGGTCCAGACCAGGGCATAACCATCGCCCTGCGGCAGAAGGGCTACCGGACCTTGCGCGGTAAAACGTTCATAAGCCCAGCCCTGCGGCCCGATTTCCGCGCTCACCGACGCCAGCAATGCATGTTGAGCATAATCTTTCGTCTGGCGCGGCGTACTGCTGCCCGCCCCGCCGTCGGCAACCACGGCCAACCGGGTAGTAATGTGGCGCGGCACACCCGCGATTTCGGCCTTGACGCGAGCGTAACCGGCATAAGAAGCGGCGTCCTTGACCAGTGCGCCGGTCACCACTGCGACATCTGTGCGCCTCAGGGCGGCATGCAGACTGCTGTCGAGTTCGGCGTAATCCACCACATAGCCCAAAGCCGGCAAATCTTCTTCTTCGGCGTGCAGGCGTGCCATCCCCAAGCCGCCTGCGTGAGAAATATGTATGTCCTTGATTTCGGTCACTGTGCGCAATGCCGCCCAGACACCCAGCCGTTCCAGGATTAGCCGGCTGCCGTAGGACAAGGCCAGCGTGCGTTTATGCGCGGGACGATCCAGATCGGCCCGCGCTTCCAGCACCTGCACATCTACCCCGCTATCGACCAGCGCCAGCGCCAGCGCGGCGCCGACAGGGCCACCTCCGATAATCACCACATCGCTGTGTTCGCGCATCTTTGCTCCTTCCGGTTCGCTCGGAATGTCTCTGTTATCGGCACGCCGCCATCAGCGCTTCGATGTCGGCGACAGTTTTCGGCGCCGAGGCGCTGAGAACTTCCTTACCCTGCGCCGTGACCAGCACATCGTCTTCAATCCGGATTCCGATATTCCAGAACTCAGCCGGCACGTCATCGGCAGGACGGATATAACAGCCCGGTTCGACCGTCAACGTCATGCCTGGCTCCAGCGGACGCCACTCGCCGCCTGCTTTATAGTCGCCGACATCGTGTACATCCAGCCCGAGCCAATGGCCGGTGCGATGCATGTAAAAACGCCGGTAATCGCCCGATTCGATCACGCCTTCGGCGCTACCGCGGCATAAACCGAAATCCAGCAGACCCTGCGCCAGAACGCGCACCGCAGCTTCATGCGGCGCCTGCCACGATGCACCGGGTCGTATCGCATCCAGCGCGGCGGCCTGCGCGCTCAACACCATTTCATAGACGTCGCGCTGTACGGCCCTGAATTTTCCGCTGACCGGAAAGGTGCGGGTAATGTCGGAAGCATAGCCATCGAGCTCGCAGCCAGCGTCGATCAATAACAGTTCGCCATCGCGTAATAATGCATTATTTTCGACGTAATGCAAAACGCAGGCATGCGCGCCGCCGGCTACAATCGACGTGTACGCCGGAGACT
>JAJYPZ010000259.1 GCA_021794855.1 Pseudomonadota bacterium
GCGAAACAGATTATATTATGCTTATCGCGGCGATTTTAGTATATTTTGCACCCCGATGCATTATAATAATATTGTCATATTGCTATTTGGTGGACTATGTCTGGAACTGTACTTAACCTCGAACACATTGACCTGATCGATAAGGATGAACATATCGAACAGGCTTCGCGCGCGATGAAAGCGATGTCGCATCCGCTCAGGCTTAAAATTTTATGCGTACTGGGTGACCGTGAGGTGAGCGTACAGGATATTGTGGATCAGGTTGGCACATCCCAGAGCAATATCTCGCAGCATCTGGCGATCTTGCGCGATAAAGGTGTATTGCGCACGCGCAAGGACGCTAACCGGGTTTATTACCGGGTCGGCGATACGCGAACATTGCGGTTGATCAGCTTGATGAGGGATGTTTTTTGCGGGTTCGCCAACTGAGGTAGCCGGCGAGCCCGGCGGGAATTCTGCCGTGCTCTCGGCATCTCCCGGCGCTTGCTATCCGGGAAATGCTTGGTCGGGTTTGTTGGCTTCCGTGTCGCCGTTATCTAAACGGGTTTTTCCGAAGGATTTTTTTCGATATTGCGCAGACGTATATGCAGGTCGCGCAATTGTCTTTCGTCCACGTTGTTTGGCGCCTGAACCATCAGGTCGTTGGCGCGCTGGGTTTTGGGAAAGGCGATGACGTCGCGGATCGATTCGGCACCGCTCATCAACGCCACCAGACGGTCCAGGCCGAAGGCCAGTCCGCCATGCGGCGGGGCACCGAATTGGAGGGCATCGAGCAAAAAGCCGAATTTTTCGCGCGCCTGCTCAGCGCCGATACCCAGAGCGCGGAATACCACATCCTGAATGTGTTGCTGATGGATACGGATCGATCCCCCGCCTATTTCCCAGCCGTTTAATACCATATCGTAAGCGCGCGACAGCGCTGCACCGGGATTACCGGCGAGCAATTCTTCGTGGCCGGATTTGGGCGCTGTAAACGGATGATGCAATGCATCCCAGCGTTTTTCTTCCTCGTTGTACTCGAACATCGGAAAGTCCACCACCCATAACGGTTTCCATTCGTCGACCGGTTTGCCCGCTTTCAGGCGCAGAGCGCCGAGCGCATCGTTGACGATTTTGGTCTTGTCGGCGCCGAAGAAGATCAGGTCGCCGTTTCCGGCCCCGGTACGGTGCAGGATTTCGGCGAGCGCCGCTTCCGGCAGGAATTTCACGATGGGCGATTGCAGTCCGGTTTCATTGATCTGGCTGGCATCGTTGACTTTGATGTAAGCCAGGCCTTTGGCGCCGTAAATCTTGACGAAATCGGTGTAATCGTCGATATCCTTGCGCGACAGGCTGGCGCCGCCGGGAATTCTCAATGCGGCAACGCGGCCGCCTTCCATGTCGGCTGCACCGCGGAAGACTTTGAAATCAACGGTTTTCATCAAATCCGTGAGTTCCGTCAGTTCCAGCGCGATGCGCATATCGGGTTTGTCGGAGCCGTAACGGTTCATGGCTTCGGCGTACGGCATGCGCGGAAACGGATCGGGCAGATTGACGTCCATTACTTGTTTGAACAGTTTGCGTATCATGTCTTCGACCAGCGTCATGATCTGCTCTTCGTTCATGAAGGAGGTTTCGATGTCGACTTGCGTGAATTCGGGTTGCCGGTCGGCCCGCAGGTCTTCGTCGCGAAAGCATTTGGTGATCTGGAAATAGCGATCGAAACCGGATACCATCAAGAGCTGTTTGAACAGTTGGGGCGATTGCGGCAGGGCGTAAAACTGTCCGGCGTGGACGCGCGACGGCACCAGATAGTCGCGCGCGCCTTCAGGCGTCGAACGCGTCAGCATTGGAGTTTCGATTTCAATGAAATCGTGGGTGTCGAGATAGTCGCGCAGATTTTTGGACACCCGGTAACGCAAGCGCATGTTGGCTTGCATGACCGGGCGGCGTAAATCGAGATAGCGATGCGTCAGGCGCACGTTTTCGGACAGATTTTCATCGTCGATCTGGAACGGCGGGGTAGCCGAAGTATTGAGGACTTCGATGGCGGTTGCGAGGAGTTCTATTTCGCCGCTCGCCAGATTGCTGTTGCTGGTTCCTTCGGGGCGCAATCTTACCGAGCCGGTGATTTGCAGGACGAATTCGCTGCGGATGTTTTCGGCGATGCCGAATGTAGCGGGATTATCCGGGTCACAGACGATTTGCACCATGCCGGCACGGTCGCGTAGATCGATGAAAATAACGCCGCCGTGATCGCGACGCCGATGAGCCCAGCCGGAAACGGTAACGGTCTGATTAAGGTGCGCACGATTGATCGTGCCGCAGTAGTGAGTGCGCATGGTGATATACGATGGATATTAAAGTGGGGTTGCGGTAATGATTTTCTCCGGCGAACTGACGACGCCCATGGAGACGATGTATTTGAATGCCGTATCGATACCCATGTCAAGTTCGATGACTTCGTTTTTTTTGACGAAGAAATAAAAGCCGTTAACCGGACTCGGGGTGGTAGGAATAAATACGGCTATGTGTTCCTCGGGCAGATGCGGAAATACCTGCGCGGGCAAATTGGTCTGGAATGCGATAGCCCACGCGTCGGGATGCGGATAGCGCACCAGCAAGACTTTGCGAAAAGCGTCACCGGTGCCCGAAAGTAGGGAATCGGACACTTGCTTGACGCTGTAATATATCGATTTGACTACGGGAATGCGCGACAAGACACTTTCCCAGTAACCGACCAGACGCTGACCAACGACATTTGTCGTCACCAGTCCGCTGAGAAAAATCACCAGCAGCATTAAAATCACGCCCAGTCCGGGAACTCGTACGCCCAGCCATGCTTCGGGGCGCCACTGCGCGGGCAGCAAAAGCAGGCTCTGATCCAGGGTAGAGATGATCAATGTCAGCGCCCAGACGGTAATGCCCAGAGGCACCCACAATACCAGGCCTGTTACGAAATAACGTTTCATATATAACGGTACGATCGGGTTGGCGGCGCTATACGCAGGCCGGGCAAGCGCCCGTGCCGCAGGCGGGAGCGGCTTTGCCGGAGTCGCCGTCCGTTGCGGCAGCGGGATGC
>JAJYPZ010000260.1 GCA_021794855.1 Pseudomonadota bacterium
TCTCATGCCTGTAGTTCACGCCGTCCACCAAATTCTCTATGAGGGCATCGCGCCCGAGATTGCGGTGCAAACCTTGCTAAGCCGGGAACCCAAAGCCGAATTGACCCGGCCGACGTCAAGCTAAAACAGGCAAGAATCCGGCGCTACCGATATTTCTGCTGACAGAAACGCTCTCCTGTCACGGGATTAATTCGCCTTCAGTCCGGATGATCCCATTTCCACCATCTTTTGCGTCTCGGCCGATATTTTTCGGGCGTGTTCATCGTCCGCGTCCAGATCGAGATTGGACTCGGGCATAAGTATGCCGCGCTGAACCGCTGGCCGGGCATGGATTGCCGCCAGCCAGCGCTGCAAATGCGGAAATCCGGCTACCGGCACGCCCGACCACCGGTGTGTACGCACCCATGCCCAATTGGCGATATCGGCAATCGAATAATCGCCCGCCAGATATTCATGACTCTGCAGATGGCCGTCGAGCACCCGGAACAGACGCGTGCATTCTCCCTGGTAACGGTCGATGGCCGGCTGGATTTTTTCAGGGAAGTAACGATAGAACACATTGGCCTGTCCCATCATCGGGCCGATTCCGCCCATCTGGAACATCAGCCATTGCATGACGCGCGAACGGCCTTTCGTATCACCGGGCATCAATTTTCCCGTCTTTTCAGCGAGATAGACCAATATCGCACCCGATTCGAATACCGCAAAATTATCGGCATCGCGGTCGATAATCGCCGGGATTCGGCCGTTGGGATTGATCGCCAGAAATTCAGGCCGTTTTTGTTCCAGCTTGCTCAAATCCAGCACGCGTAACTCATACGCAAGCCCCAACTCTTCGAGCGCAATGGAAACCTTGTGACCATTCGGCGTAGCGGCGGTAAATAATTCGATCATAGGGTCAACTCCGTTTCAACAATTTATTCAGGTTAGCGTACTGTACGATTCCGCATGGTTTTATATTAATCCAATGCGTAAAATTAGTAACCCTAGTTCCGCTTTCAATTTTCTATCGCTAATTATGTCCGATAGCAAAATTCAGCATACGGCCATCCAGTTATCCAGGAGTAAATTCATGACACGAAGCAAAGCCTACGCCGCTCAAAATCCCGAAAGCCCTCTGGCCCCGACCGAAATCGAACGCCGCGATCCAGGGCCCGACGATGTACAGATAGACATTCTGTATTGCGGCGTCTGCCACTCGGACTTGCATACGGCCCGCAACGAGTGGGCGAATACGTTGTATCCTTCCGTCCCGGGCCATGAAATCGTCGGCCGGATCGTGGCAGTGGGCGAGAAAGTACGCGATTTCAAGGTCGGCGATCTGGCCGGCGTGGGCTGCATGGTCGACAGTTGTGGCCATTGCCAGCCGTGCGGACACGGGGAAGAGCAATATTGCGAAAACGGTTTTACCGGAACGTATAACGGCCCGCTGTTCGGTGGCGAAAACACCTACGGCGGCTATTCGCAGACCATCGTCGTCAAGCAATCTTTCGTATTGCGTATACGGCATGACGAGCGCCAGTTGGCGAATGTCGCGCCGCTGTTGTGCGCCGGTATCACGACATACTCGCCGCTGCGGCACTGGAAGGCCGGTCCCGGCAAAAAAATAGGCATCGTAGGACTCGGCGGACTCGGTCATATGGCGGTCAAAATCGCGCACGCGATGGGAGCGCATGTCGTGCTCTTTACCACTTCCGCGAGCAAAATCGAAGACGGCAAGCAATTGGGCGCCGACGAAGTCTGCATTTCGACCGACCCTAAGCAAATGGAACAATACGCCAACCAGCTCGATTTCATACTCAACACCGTCGCCGCGCCGCATAATCTGGATGCCTATCTGCAACTACTCAAGCACGACGGAACGATGACGCTGGTAGGTGCGCCGGCTGAGCCGCATCCCTCCCCCTCCGTATTCAATCTCATTCTGAAACGCCGTCAACTGGCAGGCTCACTCATCGGCGGCATACGCGAAACCCAGGAAATGCTCGATTTTTGCGCCAAGCATAATCTGGTGGCGGACATCGAACTCATCGATATGGACTATATCAACACGGCTTACGAACGCATGCTCAAGAGCGATGTGAAATACCGCTTCGTTATTAAAATGGCGAGCTTATAAAAGCTGCGGGCAAATTCATCGCAACGGAAAATGGATTGCCTGCCGATGAGCAGGCAATCAATCGAAAAGGACTAATCGTATGAAAATGCAGGATCTTACCGGCAAGATCGCGTTGATTACCGGCGCTTCGAGCGGTATCGGGGAAGCGGCCGCCCGACTGTTGGCGGAGGAAGGCGTACACGTTGTCCTGGCTGCCCGCCGCCGCGAGCAACTGCTTGCCCTCAGCCGCGAACTGGGAAATGCCGCTACGATCATCGAAACCGACGTCACCAGCAAACCCCAAGTGACTGCCCTGTTCGATCAAGTACGCGAGCGCTTCGGCGGTCTTGATCTGCTATTCAATAATGCGGGTCTGGGCATCAACGCCAAATTCGAAATCAGCAATCCCGAAGACTGGCGGCAGATGATCGACGTCAATCTGTACGGCGTACTGCATTGTACGCAGGCCGCAATTCCACTGCTGCGCGGACGTCCGGGCGCCATGATCAGCTCGGTCTCCAGCGTGGGCGGGCGGTACGGCGTAGAAAACTGGTCGGTTTACAGCGCGACGAAATATGCCGTGATTGGATTTCACGACGCCCTGCGCAAGGAACTCGGACCCGACCGCATCCGCGTATCGGTGATCGAACCGGGCGCGGTATGGACCGAATTCGGCCATAATGTGAAAGACGCGCTGCAAGACCGGCGTACGCAACTCGACGCACTGACTGCCGCGGATGTCGCGCAGGCTCTGGTGTATGCCTTTGCCCAGCCGCCTAATGTGCTAGTGGAGGAAATAATGATGCGTCCGGTATTGCAGGTTGCGCCATAACCCGCAATACGCATGCAAGTACACATTCATCCGGATGCCATCATCACGTAAATCAGCATCAGATTCAAAGCCATGGACAATATCGCCATCATCTGCCAGATCCGCAGCGGTTCGCGTTCAAGTAGCGGTG
>JAJYPZ010000261.1 GCA_021794855.1 Pseudomonadota bacterium
TTCGTAGGAAAATTATACGCAATATTTTTTATTTGTGCGTACCTGTTATTAATTTTTTTCGCATATTGACAACACTACGCCGTGATAAAATACGAAATTCGCGGTATTTTAGCCTCTTATTTCATTACATTTAAGGATATTTTCCCATGTTCAAGTCTCAAGACACCATCGCCGCCACCGATCCCGCCCTTTGGCAAACGATGGTAGACGAAAGCGTCCGCCAGGAAGACCATATCGAACTGATTGCTTCTGAAAATTATACCAGCCCGGCCGTGATGGAAGCGCAAGGATCGGTATTGACCAACAAATACGCTGAAGGTTATCCCGGCAAACGCTATTACGGGGGCTGCGAATTTGTCGACGTGACCGAACAGCTCGCCATAGACCGCGTAAAACAACTGTTCGGCGCCGAATACGCCAACGTCCAGCCCCATTCCGGCTCGCAGGCTAACGCCGCAGTGTATTTATCGGTATTGAAACCCGGCGACACGATTTTGGGCATGTCGCTGGCCCACGGCGGCCATCTTACCCACGGCGCGTCGGTAAACTTTTCCGGCAAGCTGTTCAACGCAATCAGCTACGGACTGGATCCCGTAACCGAAGAAATCGATTACGCCGCGGTCGAACGGCTGGCGCAAGAACATAAGCCGAAAATGATCGTTGCCGGCGCTTCGGCTTATTCTCTCGTGATCGACTGGCAGCGTTTTCGCCAGATCGCCGACAGCGTAGGCGCCTATCTGTTTGTCGATATGGCGCATTATGCCGGATTGATCGCCGCCGGTCTCTATCCCAATCCGGTCGGAATTGCCGACTTCGTCACTTCCACCACCCACAAAACTCTGCGCGGGCCGCGCGGCGGCGTCATTCTGGCGCGCGCCGAATTCGAGAAAGCGCTGAACTCGACTATTTTTCCGGGTACGCAGGGCGGTCCGCTGATGCACGTCATAGCGGCCAAGGCGGTCGCTTTCAGGGAAGCGATGACCGACGATTTCAAAATCTACCAGAAACAGGTCATCGCCAATGCGCGCATCATGGCCAAGGTATTGCAGCAGCGAGGATTGCGCATCGTATCCGGTCGCACCGATTCACATCTGTTTCTGGTCGATTTATGCCCGAAAAATCTTACCGGTAAGGAAGCTGAAGCCGCACTGGGCCGGGCTCACATCACGGTCAACAAAAACGCCATTCCGAACGATCCGCAAAAACCCTTCGTTACCTCCGGCATACGCATCGGCACGCCGGCCATGACCACCCGCGGTTTCGGCGACAAGGAAGCCGAACAGCTGGCGCATCTGATCGCCGACGTTCTCGATGCTCCGGCCGACGAGCAGGTGACGGCACGGGTTACCGCATCGGTTCAGGCCTTGTGTAAACAATATCCGGTCTACGGCTAGACTGAGCCGGATCGTCAGGAGCCGTTTGCCATGAAATGCCCGTTTTGCGGTACCTTCGATACGCATGTCATCGACTCGCGAGTTTCCGAAGCCGGAGATTCGGTACGGCGGCGCAGGCGCTGCGGAGCTTGCGACAAACGTTTCACGACTTACGAAACGGTCGAGCTCAGACTGCCGCAAGTGGTAAAAGCGAACGGCAGCCGTGAAGAATTTTCGGCGGAAAAATTACGTGAAGGTTTTCGGCGCGCGCTGCACAAACGTCCGGTGCCGACCGAATACGTCGATCAGGCTATCGAGCACATCGTCAAACAGGTACTGTCTTTGGGCGAACGCGAAATACCGGCGCGGCTAGTGGGAGAAATGGTCATGCAAGCATTGAAACCGCTCGACAAAATCGCGTACATACGTTTTGCCTCGGTATATAAAAGCTTTCAGGATGTCGAGGATTTCCGGCATATGATCAAAGACCTGGACAAACAGCCCTGAACCGGACCGAAACCGTGTGGAGCGCTGACGATCACCGCTACATGGCCGATGCCTTGCGTCTGGCTGAAGCCGGCTTATACAGCACGATGCCGAATCCGCGCGTCGGCTGCGTCGTCGTCAATGACGGTATCGTAGCGGGCACCGGCTGGCATCGCCGCGCCGGCGAAGCGCACGCCGAAGTACTGGCGCTGCGCGAGGCCGGCGACCGGGCGCGCAACGCGACCGTCTACGTCACGCTGGAACCGTGCAGCCATTTCGGCCGCACCCCGCCTTGCGCCGATGCGCTGATCGCAGCGGGCGTCAAGCGCGTCGTCGTCGCCATGCAAGATCCCAATCCGCTCGTCGCGGGACAGGGATTGGCCCGTCTTCAGGCGGCCGGCATAGACGTCAGTTCCGGCTTGCTGGAAGACCAGGCGGCCCAGCTCAATATCGGTTTTATTCAGCGTATGCGCCACGGACGCCCCTGGCTCAGGATTAAAACCGCTTCGTCGCTGGACGGCAAGATCGCGCTGGCGAACGGCGAGAGCAAATGGATTACCGGCGCCGCCGCCCGGCTCGACGTACATCGCTGGAGAGCGCGTTCGTGCGCGGTGATGACCGGGATAGGAACGATATTGGCGGATAATCCGCAGCTCACTGTACGCGACATCGAAACGTCGCGCCAACCTCTGCGCATTATCGTCGATAGCCGGTTGCAGACGCCGGCAAACGCACAGATTCTGCAAACCGCAGGCGTTATTATCGCCTATGCGCACGGCGATACCGAACGGCAGCGACAATTAGCTGGGGCCGGTGCGGAATTGTTGCAAGTGCGGGAGCAGGAAGGCAGAGTAGATCTGATCGCATTGATGGCGCTGCTGGCGCAACGCGGCATCAACGAGGTTCTGACCGAAGCGGGAGCGGGACTGAATACCGGTCTGATTGCCGCCGGGCTGGCGGACGAATGGCTGATGTATCTCGCACCGACTTTGCTGGGCGCTGCGGCACTCGACTTGTTCAATTTACCCGCTCCGGCAAGCATGGAGCAAAGACAGTCGCTACGCATAGCCGACCTGCGGCAGGTCGGCTCCGATTTACGCATTACGGCGCATTTTTTACCGAAATAATTTACAGTAATTTATCTCCTGGGGAAAATCATGCTGTTTCTGGAATTGATCCTCGCTTTATTCACGATCCTG
>JAJYPZ010000262.1 GCA_021794855.1 Pseudomonadota bacterium
TCCGGTGTGCACTTTCATGCCGCCTGCAATTTTTCTTGACACATCCATACCGTTTGGTATCTAATCTTCCCATGACTGCCGATACCAAACTCAAACCGCCCGATGCCACCCGTGAAAAACTGCTCTTGTCGGCCTATTGCGAAATTCGCCGCCACGGTTATCAAGGCGCGAGCATCAATAATATTCTCGAATCGACCGGACTGACCAAAGGGGCGCTATATCATCACTTCGCCACCAAGCACGCATTGGGGCTTGCCGTCATCGACGAGGTCATCGCAGTCAACCTGAACGACTGGTTCATACAACGCATACGCGACAGCGAAACGCCGGTCGAGACTTTGCTCGACGTAATCGAGCAACTCGGCACTCGTCTCGATGAAGAAGCCATACTGCTAGGCTGTCCGCTCAACAATCTGATCCAGGAAATGAGCCCGCTGGACGAACAATTCCGGCATCGACTGAATGTCATACTGGAACAATGGCAATCGGCCATTCATACCGCCCTGCTCAATGGACAGCAGCAAGGCAGGATCAAACCGGAAATCGACTGTTCGGCTGCCGCCCTGTTTATACTTTCAGCGTGGGAAGGATGCATAGGCATGGCAAAAAACCGGCAATCGATTTGCCCTTTCCAGATATGCCTGCAGCAATTGCAGGGATACATACGCAGTTTAATGATTTTGTAACCGATGGCGATATAGTATAGCCATACTTAAAATACATTGACCCGGCGCTGATTGCGTCCGGCTTTGTGAGCCCCGGATCACGCCGTGATCCTGATTGTTTAGATACCGAATGGTCGGTATCTTTTTTGCGAGGAGTAATGACATGCCATTAATCAATACGGTAGCCCCTGAAAAAGCCGAAGGAAAAGTCAAGGAAATCTACAACGAAATACAGAACGCGTTCGGATCGATTCCGACGGCCATACAGATTTACAGCAGCAGCCCCCAGCTTTTGGCGCGGCAATGGCAGCAGGTCGGCTATTACATGCAGCATCCGACCTTGAGCGCCACCCTGCTGGCGATGATGCGCATGCTGATTTCGCAGAACACAAATTGCGAATACTGCGTCGGCTTCAATGAAGCGATGCTGATCAATATGTGCAATCTGACGCCGGAACAGGTCGCCGCCACTAAAAAAGATCCCGCCAGCGCACCGTTATCTGCGAAAGATAAAGCCATGCTGCTATTCGTGCTGAAAGCCACGAAAAACTCCAACTCCATCGACAAGAACGACATCGCCCAGCTCAAGGCGCAAGGCTGGAACGACGGCGAAATCCTCGACGGCCTGAATCACGGCGCTTACATGCTTGCTGGCGATACCATCCTGAACGCCCTGAAAATCGAAAGGGATTTCTGATCGTTGCAGCAATACTCCGCGTTATCGCTCAGGCGGTAATGCGGTTCGACCTTATTGTTAGCTGAACAGAAAAAATTCTTACCGTTCTCTGGCACTCCAGTTTACGCGCAAAACATTTGGATACAGCACATCATTTCAGGTATTCTTGGAGGTTATCGATTACAGGAGAAATTGGTACGATACAGCGAGCGCCGTAATCGTGCCAATATCTCGTCATTATAAACTCTGGGCATTTCTATGGCTTTGTTTGATTTTCTGGGCTTCAATAAACTGCCCGACGGAATGCGCGGCAGCACTCTGCTTTTAACCGACGGAGCGACGCTATCGCGGGCCGGCGAATTTACGGTCGCGCTGCAAGCCAAATTCCACAACTTGGCCCTGGCGGTTACGGACAATACCGATCCGGTATCTGCTTATCCTTTGCTGCAACTACCTGCCGACCTGTCTGCAGTTGCGGAACGGATAAAAAAAATCCAGCCGCAACGCTTGATTATGCTCGGCATGTCGAGCGCTTACCGTCCGTTGGCTCTGGCGGCGGATTGTCCGGTTTACTGGATCAATGCGCGCGACGCGGCGATCGCCGATGCAAAATGCCGAATTGTTACCACAGTGCAACCGTTACCGGAATTACCCGATGCCGTCGTTACCGGCGACCCTCTCGCCGGGCTAACCCGATTACCGACTGTCAATGTCGATACGGAAATTTGCAAGCGATTTAAGGAACAGCGCGAAGGCGACCGCTGGCTAGGCTATTTCGCCGCCACCGGCGAAGCCGAGGAAGATTACGCTTACGCGCTGTTCAATCGCGCGATCCGCCATAAAATGGGACTGATGCTGCTCGCGCCGCGCGATCCGGCACGCTGCGAACCAGTCTATCGCGAATCGATCAAATACCGCCTGCAAACGATACGCCACCGCCGCCTGTCGACCTCGTTCGTTCCGATTAAAACGCGCGTCTACTACATAGAAGACCCGCAACCGCTGGAATCGCTCTACGCCTGCGCCGATTTTGTAATTGCCGGCGGCACGCTCGATGTGCAAGCCCGGAACGATCCCGATATCGTTACCCCGGTTTTACTGGACAAACCGATCATAGTCGGCGCCGCGCACCGGCGTCAGCCGCTGATCGCCGCCGCAGTCGAAGCCGGAGTCGTATTGGCCGGCAATGACAGCGAAGCCCTGTTCGCCCGTATTAAAATGCTGATCGACCAACCAGAGCAAGGCGCGGCTCTCGCCGCCCGCGCCCGCGCGTGGCTGGAACGTCAAGTGGGAGCGAGCGAGCGCGTGCTGTCCCTCATCGATTGACGCCGGACGGCACGACGAACATGTTGCTCCAGGCTTTGTCGGAATTCGATTTCCACCCTCGTCTCGCCGCAGCATCAGGAGTCAGCCTGGTCCTGTTCACCGCGCCCGGTTGCGGCAGTTGCCGCGCGTGGTTACGTTTGCTGGAGGAGTTTTCCAGTCCGCTATTGCAAAACGGCTACGTAGTCGACGTACAGACCGCCACCGCACTGGCGTACGAATACGAGGTATTTCATTTACCCAGCCTGTTTTTATTCGCAGACGGTAAATTCCACGCTCCGCTCCATGCCGAGGCACGGGCCGCCTCGCTGCATCAGGCAATCGCCGATACCCTGAGCCGTGCGCCGCAGGAGGAGCCATGATCGCTATCGACGACAACGGCGTACTCGCCG
>JAJYPZ010000008.1 GCA_021794855.1 Pseudomonadota bacterium
AAAACTGGAATACACACATCAGCTATGCCGAAGATGGTAGTGCGGTCGAGTTGGTTTTGTTGGAAGCGCGTGTCAATGGGGCTTATCCATTGGAAGTGCAAGCCGCTCATAGCGCTTGATGCGACAGCTGCACCGTTTGTCACTGAACGCTGGAAGTCCGGACGAAAACACTCGCTGGCCAATCTCGTCGGCAGATTGTTGCGCTGATAAAATGGGCGACACACACTCCAGCCTTCCTGAGCGACATCCCCAGCGCGGTGTCGAAATTCCGAACGATAGCCGCACTTGATATTCGGCGAATTACAGTGTGTCTGGATAACGCTTTTGCGCTTTTTAAGCGCTACGATAGCTCCGTACATTATGCAATGTTGCGAAAAACATCGGAGGAACGCATGCGATTGGCTGATGACGAACAACAAGCCATAGGCAATACTATTCGTGAAGCCGATGCCGACGCACGGATTTATTTGTATGGGTCGCGTGCAGACGATACAGCCCAAGGCGGCGATATCGACGTCCTGGTGCTATCCAAAAAAATCAACTTGATGGCCAAGCTGGAAATTCTCGCGCAACTGCATCGCAAGTTGGGCGAGCGCAAGATCGACATTGCTGTTTACCCCGACACTACGCGCCCTTTTCCCAGGATGATCATACAAACGGGGCTGCCGTTATGACCCGGGAAAAAATCGAACTGCTAGAGGAAGAACTGGCTGGATTGAAGTTGGCAGCGGGCCACCTTGCGTATTCGATGGAGCGATGTTCCAGTTTGTTGGGATTGGAAGACCTTCCTCCCGAACAGCTGGAACGGCTGGAATCGTTAACCAGCCGTTTTGCCAGGCTGGCAGATTTGCTGATGCAGCGCATTTTTCGTTTAATGGATGAGGTCGAATTGACAGGTTCAGGCACTTTGCTTGACCGTATTTATCGTGCGGAAAAGCGCGGCTGGGGAGAGGCCCGTGCAATGATCGGGATACGCGAGCTGAGGAATTTGATCGCGCATGAATACAGCAACGATAAAATGCAGGAAATTTATGCCGCTGTTGCTGAGATGTCTACGGTACTGTTGGCGATCGTTCCAAAAGTAACGATGTATGCCGATAGCCTCGACGATATCGGGCATGATCGCCCGGACTTCCGCCGGCCCACGCCGGCGGGTTGCGTTTATAAAGTGTCACGCCGTTAGAACGCGTAACCGAGCCCGATCTTGTAGGTGGTGTAATCGGTCAGGCTGTTGGGTACGCCCGAACCCATCGCGCCGGCACCGTAATTAAACGAAGTGTAATCCACGCCGGCATTGGCGTGCAGCGATTTGCTGAGCGCGTAATCCGCATTCAGGCCGACACGATACAGATTCGAGGTGCCAAGACCGCCGTAACCGGCAAAGCCGTTGGCGCCGGTGGTGGAAGCATTGAACGTATGCCCGACCAGTGCATTGCCGGACAGGACCAGTTTATGGATGGGCGAATATTGAGCCAATACGCCTGCTCCGAAATAATCGTTGGTGAAGTTGCCTTCCGCCGAACTGTCCCATTCGTGCGAACCGACTTCGCCGTAGGGCGTAAGCATGAATTGATTGTTCATGGCGAAACCCTTACCGTACCGCAAGTGGTAGTCGCTCAACGTGGCTCCGGCTTCTCCGGCAGCAGATCCGTAAGGTGCGCCGCCGATAAAATTGGTGTGACCGTTATCATGGCTGTATTCAGCTTCGATATAATCGTTGCCCAGCCACAAATCTTGCATGGCCGATGCCGATAGCGCAAAACCCGGAACATTGCCTTTTTCTGTGGCGTAGGTGACGCCCGGAGCGCCGACAACACCATTACCCGTTCCGGTGTAATTCATGTTGGTGGACGTCAATTGCACGCCTACCTGGTTATCCGAGTTCTTGATATCTGCGTTATCGGCAAGTGCCGATGTGGAAATTATTGCACAAGCAATAGAAAAAATTGTTTTGCCAATATTCATAATATGTCCTTATCTTGTTTTCCATTAAATACCAGTGATAAAAAATTATCACATCATTTCGATGCAAGACGGACGGGTTTGGTTCCAGGGTTTTTCAAGGAAGGATTGGTCAATATCGGCATGGTAATTATTTGTTCCCATAAATCAACAAATAACAAAGATGTCACGGAGATTTAATTCTTCTGCACAAGATCATGCATAATGTGTTTTTTTTGATTTTGATTTTAAAGGGGGCTCAAATTGAAAGCGGTCATACTTGCCGGAGGATTTGGCACCCGTATTAGCGAAGAAACTTCAATTCGTCCCAAACCCATGGTCGAATTGGGCGGCAAACCTATCCTCTGGCATATCATGAAAAATTACTCGGTGCATGGAATCAATGATTTCATTATTTGCCTGGGGTATAAGGGCTATGCAATCAAGGAATATTTCGCGAATTATTTTTTGCATATGTCGGATGTAACGATAGACATGGTTAACAATCGAACAGAAGTCCATCAGAATAGCGCTGAGCCCTGGCGAGTGACCCTGGTTGATACCGGAGATCGCACCATGACGGGCGGTCGCTTGAAACGCATAGCCCAATACGTCAAGCAAGAGGAATCGTTTTGCATGACCTATGGCGATGGGGTGAGCGATGTCAATATCACCGAATTGATCGCCTTTCATAATTCGCAAAAGGTAAAAGCCACTTTGACGGCAATTGCGCATCCGGGCCGTTTCGGAGTATTGGATATAAGCGGTACCCGGGTCAGCAGTTTCCGAGAAAAACCTCAGGGTGAGGGAGCGATGATTAACGGAGGCTTTTTTGTATTGTCACCCAAGGTCATGGATTATATAAGCGACGATAATACGGTTTGGGAAAGCGGGCCGCTGGAACAGTTGGTACAAGAAGGCGAACTGGCATCATTCAAGCATCATGGCTTCTGGCAACCGATGGATACGTTACGCGACAAAAATCAGCTTGAAGCACTATGGGCTACCGGCAAGGCACCATGGAAAACATGGTAAGCCCTTTATTTTGGGCAGATAAAACGGTACTGTTGACCGGGCATACGGGTTTTAAAGGCGGATGGCTTACACTCTGGCTGCAATCGATGGGGGCAAAAATCGTTGGCTATGCTTTGGCGCCGTCAGGCAATCCCAATCTGTTTGAGAGCGCCAATATAGCAAACGGCATTGTCAGCATAAATGGCGATATACGCGAGTTTGCAGCTTTGGCCGCAGTAATTGAGAATTACCGCCCCGAGATCGTTATTCACATGGCTGCTCAAGCCTTGGTTCGTTACTCCTATGGGCATCCGGTGGAAACTTACGCTAGCAATGTCATGGGCACGGTGAATCTGCTCGAGGCCGTACGTACCGCAGGCCACGTGCGAGCGGTCGTGAACGTTACCAGCGACAAATGTTACGAAAACCGCGAATGGGAGGAAGGCTATCGCGAGCATGAAGCCATGGGCGGCTACGATCCTTACAGCAGCAGCAAAGGTTGCGCCGAACTGGTCGCGTCGGCCTATCGAAGCTCGTATTTCAACCCGCAGGATTATGCAAGACACGGTGTCGCACTGGCTTCTGCCAGAGCCGGCAATGTGATCGGCGGTGGCGACTGGGCAGAAGACCGGCTCATTCCCGATATCTTGCGCGCGATCGCGCAAGGCAAGCCGGTTTCCATACGCAATCCGCACGCCATTCGCCCTTGGCAGCATGTATTGGAGCCCTTGTCGGGCTATCTGATCCTTGCGCAAAAATTGTATGAAGGCGGCATCGACTATGCCGAAGGCTGGAATTTCGGTCCCGACGATAAAGACACAAAACCGGTGCAATGGATAGTAGAGCGCCTGACTCAGATATGGGGTGAAGATTCGGGCTGGCTGCTGGATGAAAGCGATCATCCGCACGAAGCGCATTATTTGAAACTCGATTGCTCCAAGGCGAAGGCGAGACTGGGCTGGCAGCCGAGATGGCGTCTTGATGAAACGCTAAGCAAAATAGTAGAGTGGTATAAGGCATTTGGCGTAGGGCGGAATATGCGCGAGATAACCTTGGCGCAAATATCGCAATATCAAATAGATGAAGGGGGTGAGTCATGCAAGCGGTAAAGGCGATTTATAAAAATGGCAATATTCAGTTGCTGTCGCCTTTGAAGGACATAGAGGAGGCTGAATTGTTTGTCATTGTTTTGGACAAAAATGATCAGATGGGCAGCGTTGCCGAATCTTTTCGCGTCAGAGAATCATCCAGTTCCGAAGACGATTTTCAAGCGATAGGATTGGCGGGTTTTTTTGATACGGAAGAAGACAATAATATAGACTGGGAGGAGCTGTTCGATGCCAAGCCTCGGTGACATCGTTCTGCTGGATTTCCCTTATACCAATCGGGTCGGCAGCAAAGTTCGTCCGGGATTGGTGATAGGCACGAGCCGTAATATCCATTTTGACGATATCAATGTGGCATATATTACTACCGAAGTCGATTCTTACCTCTATGATCCTTCTGCAGTGCAAATAGCTGCCGCCGATATGGCGAAAGGTACCCTGAAACGCGAGAGCGTCGTTCGTGTCGATAAGGTAATTACCGTACAAGGTAAAATTTGCCAAACGGTTGCTCGCATCAGCGCAAAAAAACTGGATGAGGTTTTGCGTACAGCGATGGCATTCAACGTGGATAATTTTGCGTTGAACAAATTTGAGACGCCTTCTTTCATTCCAGGCACCAGCGTTATCCCGCCCTCCGGCAAGGTGATCGGCGCGGCAGAGTTAAAGAATATGGTGGAGGCCTCGCTCGACGGCTGGCTGACGACTGGGCGCTTCAACGAGGCGTTTGAAAAGCGCTTTGCCGAATTTGTCGGCGTGCCTCATGCCCTGACGACCGTGTCGGGTTCGTCGGCCAATCTGCTGGCGTTCACCGCGCTGACGTCACCGAGGCTGGGCGCGCGCGCCCTGAAACCCGGCGACGAAGTGATTACGGTGGCGGCGGGATTTCCGACCACGGTGAATCCCATTTTGCAGAACGGCATGGTGCCGGTATTCGTGGACGTCGATATTCCCACCTATAACATCGACCCGCAACGGATCGAGGCAGCGGTGAGCGAGCGCACCCGCGCCATCATGATCGCGCACACGCTCGGCAACGTATTCAATCTGGATGTTGTCATGGAGGTGGCGCGGAAACACCATCTCTGGGTCATCGAAGATTGCTGCGATGCGCTGGGTTCGCGCTACAAAGGGCAGCATGTCGGTACGTTCGGTCATATCGCTACCTGCAGTTTTTACCCTGCCCATCACATCACGATGGGCGAGGGCGGCATGGTCTTTACCAAAGACGCCGAGTTGCGCAAGATTATCGAATCGTTCCGCGATTGGGGGCGAGATTGCTATTGCCCGCCCGGCAAGGACAATACTTGCGGCAAGCGCTTCGGCTGGCAATTGGGATCGCTGCCTGCCGGTTACGACCATAAGTATACTTATTCTCACGCCGGCTATAACCTCAAAATCAGCGATATGCAGGCTGCTTGCGCCCTCGCACAAATGGATCGCTTGCCGGAGTTTATTGCAGCGCGCAAACATAACTTCGCCTTTCTCAAGGAGCGGTTGAAATCCTGCGCAGAATCCCTGATCCTGCCCGAAGCAACCGCCGATAGCGAACCTTCGTGGTTCGGTTTCCCCATCACTATTCGCGAGGCGGCCGGGATCAATCGTGTCGATCTGCTCAAATATCTGGATCAGAACAAGATCGGCACTCGACTGCTGTTCGCCGGCAACCTGGTACGGCAGCCTTATTTCGAGGGCAAAACCTATCGCGTCAGCGGCGATCTCGCCCGTACCGACATGATCATGAACAATACGTTCTGGATTGGGGTCTACCCCGGACTTACCGAGGAAATGTTGAAGTACGTGGTGGAAAAGATCGAATCATTCCTGGGCGTGAATTTCTAATCCGAAATGAATCAGGGAATCATGCTCCAACAAAACCGGAAATTGAAAGTAGCCATTATCGGTAGTGGAAATATCGGTACCGACCTATTAATAAAGGTATTGCGTTCATCGAAGCTTGAATGTGGAGCGCTTATAGGCAGAAGTCTATCTTCAGCCGGAATGGTAAAAGCGACATCGCTGGGAGTTACGGTTTCGGCCGAAGGGATTGATTACATCATTAAGAATCCGGAATGCTGCGATTTGGTTTTTGATGCGACGTCGGCAAAGAGTCATTTCGATCATGCGCCGATCCTGAAAAAATTGAATAAACGGGTCATAGACCTTACCCCCGCCAAAGTCGGGCTAATGAGTATTCCCAGCGTCAATTTGGCCGATTCGCTTGCCGAATCCAACGTAAACATGGTGACTTGCGGCGGTCAGGCATCCATTCCCGTAGCGTACGCAATCGGGCAAACGCATGATTACGTCGACTACATCGAAGTCGTATCCAGCATCGCGTCGCGAAGTGCGGGTCCGGCCACCAGACAAAATCTCGATGAATACATAAAAACCACCGAAGCCGGGCTCAAGCAATTTTCAGGCGCTGTTCGTACCAAAGCGATCCTTAACCTCAATCCCGTTGAACCCTGTGTGGATATGCAGGCTACTATTTTCGCAATGGTAAAAACCCCCGATATTCCCAAGTTATCGGAAGTTTTGTGGCCTTTGGTTCATAAAGTGTGTGAATATGTTCCCGGCTACGAGATTATTCTTGGCCCGATTATGGATAATGGTCGTATTGTGGTGATGGTAAGGGTTCGCGGTCTGGGCGATTATTTGCCTGCTTACGCGGGCAATCTGGATATTATCAATTGCGCCGCTATTGCCATGGCTGAAAACTATGCGCAGGTTTTTGCCGCTGGGATCGTCAATGAATGACCGACATATCATTATAAGCGACCCGACCTTGCGTGATGGAAATCACGCTGTTCAGCATGCATTGAATACCGATCAGATAGCGGTTTATTGCCGGGCGGCCGATGCTGCGGGCGTATCCATCGTCGAGGTCGGGCACGGCAACGGTCTGGGTGCGTCTTCGCTGCAATTGGGCGAAGCCAGAACGCCCGATCCGCTTGCCTTGTCCATTGCGCGATCGAATCTCGTCCGGTCGAAATTGGGCATCCATGTCATTCCCGGTTTCGCAACGATCGAACGGGATTTGAAGCCGGCTTTGGATTTGGGTGTGGATGTGGTGCGTGTAGCGTCTCATTGTACCGAAGCGGATATTTGTGAACGGCATATCGGTTTTGCAAGAAGTATGGGAGCGGAAGTATGGGGCTGTCTGATGATGTCGCACATGATTACGCCGGAGCTTCTACTCGAGCAAGCCAGAAGAATGGAATCGTATGGTGCGGAAGGCATTGTTTTCATGGATTCCGCCGGGCATTTCCTGCCTGACGATGTAAGCCGGCGCGTAACGCTGCTGGTCGCAGAGCTGTCTGTTGCTGTGGGTTTCCATGCTCATAATAATCTGGGTTTGGCGATTGCCAATTCAATTGCCGCAGCCGATGCGGGCGCAAGCCTGCTGGATGGATGCGCGCGGGGTTTCGGTGCCGGTGCAGGTAACGCGCCGCTGGAAGTTCTGGTCGCGGTGCTGGAGCGATGGGGATACAGCACAGGGATCGATCTTTATAAAATTCTGGATGCCGCCGATCTTGCCGAGGAGAGGCTCATGAAAGAAATTCCCGCTATCCGGTCGGCAAATGTGGTGAGCGGCATGGCAGGGGTGTTTTCAGGGTTTATGAAACCGGTTACGCGTATCGCCAAGGAATTCGATATTGATCCCAGAGATATATTATTTGAGTTGGGTCGGCGCAAAATCGTGGCAGGCCAGGAAGACATAATTCTTGAAGTCGCAAAAACCTTGGCCCAGCGAGCTACGAAAGGAAATCAATGAAACCGGATAGTCAACAGGCAACGCGCCTCGACTGCCTGCGAATTTTAAATGGCCGCGAGCAGGCACTTGAACGATTGCGGCACTCGGAACTGGTGGTTATCGGCGGTACGGGTTTTGTGGGGACGTGGATAGCCGAAATGGTAGGGGCTCTCAACGATGACTATCGATTTGGGATTTCGCTCTATCTTATGGCAAGAAACGTTAACCTGTTCGAAAGCCGCTGGCCCCATTTGGCAAGCAGAAACGATATACACCTTATCAAATCCGATGTCCGGCAGCCGGGAAACCTTCCGATGCAGGCTGATTGGGTGATTCATGCCGCGGCAAACCCCGATGTTAGAACGCATGCGTCCAATCCGCTCGATACCGCATCGATCATTGTCGATGGAACCATGGCCGTGTTGAGAACGGCCGAGCGATTAGGCCGATTAAAACAATTGCTGTATCTAAGCTCCGGTCTGGTTTGTGGAACCCAGACAGATTCAGCCAACGGTATGACTGAAAAATCCGGCGGTGCGCCTGCGCCCGAAGCCAGCTTCATTTATCCCAACGCAAAACGTTTTGCCGAAACCATTTGTTCAGCCGCTCGCATCCAGTCGCGAATTCCGGTGCTGGTGGCGCGACCTTTTTCATTTATCGGGCCTTATCAGCCGCTAGCTACGCCTTGGGCGCAAACAAACTTTCTGGCTGATGCGTTGCGCGGCAAATCCATTCGTGTGCTGGGTGATGGACAGGTAATACGCAGCTATTTGTATGGAGGCGATGCTGCTTATTGGTTTTTGAAAATATTGACGAACGGACAGAGCGGAGATGTGGTGAATGTAGGCAGCCCGGTGGGCATTACCTTGCAGGATTTAGCGAAAGAAGTGGCGAAAAACTTTAATCCTGCGCCTGAAATCATGTTGAACACCGCTCCACGTAGCGGTAACAGGTCGGCTCATTTTCTTCCGGATACAAGGCATGCTCAACAGGAATATGAACTGTCGGTGTTTACTCCACTGGAGGAAGCAATAGCTTTGACCGTGCAATGGCATGCCCTGCAAAATGGTTAAATCGAGGATCTAACGTGTTGGAAAAAAAAGTAAGCGATCACCTTGCCGAATTTCTGGCAAGTAAAGGTATTCGGCATGTTTTCGGGATTGTCGGTGCAGGCAATGCCCAAATTTTCGATGCGATCACGCGCCTCGGCTATACCGAAATCATTTGCGTGCATCACGAGCAAGCCGCGGTGATGGCAGCTATTGCCTATTTTCGCATGACGGGTACGGTATCCGTTGTTCTGCTGACAACCGGAGCCGGGTCAACGAATGGCATAACAGGCGTAGTCAGCGCATGGATGGATTCCATGCCCGTGCTTGTTATTTCGGGTAACGAGAATTCACGGTTTACGTCGCCGGACAATCCGCTCCGAATTTGGGGCGTACAGGGATATGACAGCACTAAAATGGTAGAGGGGGTGACTAAATGGAGTCACCGCATCATGCTGCCGGAGCAAGCGCTCGACATCATCTCCCGCGCTTATTCGATAGCCCGTGCTGCCAGGCCGGGGCCTGTATGGATCGATATTCCGATGAATATCCAGGCTGCACCGGTTCCGGCGGATAAAATGGAGCCGGTGACATCATGGGTACCGAATAAGTCGGCGGATTTTGCTCACGACCAAGTACGCATTGTGGATTGCCAAACCGGTGTAAGCGCTATACTGAATATGCTGGCCTTATCCGAACGTCCTGTTCTCTGGTTGGGCAATGGCATCAGGTTGGCCGGCGCCGAGTCTCGTGTTAAAGAACTGGTCGAAACATTAGGGATACCGGTGTTAGTAAGCTGGCAAGCCTGCGATATTCTGGATTCCAATCATGTGCTGTGTTTTGGCAGGGCTGGAGTCTACGGCCAGCGAGCAGCCAATTTCGTGCTTCAAAATTGTGATGCGTTAATCTGCATCGGCACGCGCCTCGCAATTCCGCAGATAGGTTACGATCTGACGGAGTTTGCACGTGCCGCCCGGATAGCAGTGGTCGATATCGACCCGAAGGAGCTGCTCAAATTGGGCGATCGAATTGAAATTCCGGTGTTGAGCGATGCAGGGGAATTCATAGACCGGATACTGAATGATGCCCTGGGAGCATATTGTCCTTCAGATTGGTTACTCCAATGCGAAGACTATCGTCGGCGCTATCCGGTTGTCGGGCCGGAACATGCCGATATGCAAAATGAATCAGGCACCCGCTTTATCAATTCCTATCGTTTCATGCAGGCTCTCGAGCAATATTTTCATGACGACCAGATCGTGGTCACCGACATGGGTACTGCATTGCTGTCAGGTCATCAAGTACTTAAATTCAAAGAGGGTCAGCGTATGTTGACGTCTACGGGTTTGGGTGAAATGGGCTTTGGCCTGCCAGGCGCCATTGGAGCTGCAATCGGTGCGGGCAGGGAAGTCATGTGTCTGAATTGTGATGGCGGCATGATGCTGAATTTACAGGAGCTACAAACCATAGCGCATCATCGGCTGCCTATCAAAATCATTGTTTTCAACAATGACGGTTATTTGATGATCAAACATACGCAGAAAGCATTGTTTTCGGGACGCTACGCCGGAACAGATCGGCAATCCGGTGTGAGTTGTCCTGATTTCTCGAAAGTCGCTTATGCGTTTGGATTCCCGTCATTCCAGATCCGTACCTGGGACGATGTAAAAACAGTACTGCCCCAGCTGCAAACAATGGATGGGCCGATTATTTGCGAGGTATTTACCCATCCAGAACAAGCATTTGTCCCTAAGCTTTCTCTTGTACCACAAAGCGACGGATCAATTATTTCTCCACCCCTCGAAGATTTGACCCCATTACTGCCTAGAGAAGAATTAAAACGAAATATGCTGATCGGCGTCCACAAGAAATCGGATAATTTGGAAATAGGTACCCTGGATTGAACGTATCGTGTCCAACCCTCGTCGAATAGCCATTCTGGGGGCAACAAGCCAGATAGCTCGCGACCTGATCGTCTCGTTTTCTGTTGCCGGGGAGCAATATTTGTATTTATTCGCGCGCCGACCAGCAGAGGTGACTCGTTGGTTAGCATCTGTTGGTCTGGCGGAACGCTATCCGGTAGAGGATTTTTCCGAATTCGGCAAACAGCAATTCGACGCCGTCATCAATTTCGTCGGCGTTGGCAGCCCGGTTCAAGCAGCGGCAATAGGTCATGCCATCTTCGATATCACCTTGCGTTTCGATGAACTGGCACTGAATTATTTGCAAAAACATCCGGCATGCCGCTATCTGTTTATGAGTAGCGGCGCAGCTTACGGCTTTTCCTTCAATGAACCTGCGAGCCGATTTACGGTACCTGTCGCGGCAACGACCAATCCGGCTCCCCACGAATGGTACGGTGCTGCAAAATTGCAGGCGGAAATCAGACATCGCGCACGCCCGGAATTATCGATCTTCGACATCCGGGTGTTCAATTATTTCAGCCGTACGCAGAATCCCGATTCACGTTTCCTGATCGCGGATATATTACGGGCAATTCGCGATAAAACCGTACTTGCCACATCAGCAGAATACATGGTGCGCGATTATCTTCACCCTTCCGATTTTTATAATCTGGTCTACGGCCTTCTTAACGCAGATCCTGCAAATATTGCGGTGGATTGCTATACTCGCGCGCCGATCGATAAGCCGAACTTACTTTTGGCGATGAATGATCGATTTGGCCTTCGGTATGAAATAATACAATCGCCGGTGGGGGTGAATGCCACAGGAAACAAACCCCATTATTATTCGTTGAATATGCAGGCTGAAGCTTTCGGTTATCGGCCCATGCTGACATCGCTTGAAGGTATCTTGAAGGAAACAGCGTTTGCGCTTGATAATGGCGGATATGAGCGTGGATGAATCATGTCAAGTCTTTAGTGTTTATCGCATCGTTTCGCGGAATATGTTATGTTAATTATAGTGTTATTGGAGATTGCTGTATGCGTCCTTCCTTGGCTTTGCAAATTCATCGCGATGCGATACGCGAAATTGCGCTGCGGCATCGGGTTAAAAACGTTCGTGTATTCGGTTCTGCGCTACATGGCGACGATATCGAAGGCAGCGATCTGGATCTGCTCGTGGAGCCGACATCAGCTACAACCTTAATGGACATCGCCAAAATCCAACACGAAGTCGCTCAGTTGCTCAGCATTACCGTCGATGTGCTGACACCCAAAGCTTTGCCCGACAAATTTCGCGACCAAGTAATGAAAGAAGCTAAATTGGTATGAGCAAATCGGATATATTGCGAATTCCTGATTACCATGAACATATCGCCGTCGCTATTGGGCGTATCCATCGTTACGTTGACGACATGGCCGAGGTCGTTTTCCTTGATGACGAAAAAACTCAGGATGCAGTCTCAGAAATTTTGAAATTATCGGCGAAGCATCACACAATATAGAAATTTATCATCCAGTTTATGCAGCGGAGCACTCCGAAATACCGTGGACGCTCATGTACACAATGCGCAATCGCGTAACGCATGGCTATTTCAAGATAGATTTTGAACTGGTCTGGAAAACCATACACGAGGATTTGCCCGAATTGCACCAGCAAATTCGTAAGTTAATTACCTTAAAGAATTAACGAGGAATCAGGTCGTGCTGAAACTGAAAACATCGCCAGCAAAGACAGCGATTGGTATTGGAAGTTTTGAAAAAAGATATGGTCAAGAAAGAAAAATTGTATGAATGTTGGATCTGACCCCGATGTTCCTTGACCCCGATGTTCCTGAGGTCCTGTGAGCGCTTGCCCATGTCTATCAATATCTGCTATTGTCTATCTAAATTTAGATAGACATGAATAGATATCGATATACCTCGCTGGAAACAATCTATGGACCCAATTACAAATCCTTTCTCTCCTGGTGCTGGCGCACCGCCGCCAGAACTGGTTGGACGTGATCCCCTTCTCGAACAGGCACGCATCCTGCTGGGTAGAATAAAGCAAAAGCGCCCGGAGAAAAGTCTGCTGTTGACTGGATTGCGCGGAGTAGGAAAGACCGTGCTTCTCAACGAAATTGAACGGATGGCCAAGAAGGACGGCTACCATTCTATACTACTCGAAGCGCATGAAGAGAAACCGCTGGGTGAGCTGATTTTCCCCTCACTGAGAAGCTTACTGTACGAGCTAGACCGGGCGGCTGGTGCAGGAGACAAGGTCAAACGCGGACTGGCAGTACTGCGCAGCTTCATCGGCGGTATTAAGTTGACGGTGCAGGATGTGGCCTTGGGGCTGGATATCGAGCCTGCCAAAGGTACTGCCGACAGTGGCGATTTGGAAATCGACCTTCCAAACTTG
>JAJYPZ010000263.1 GCA_021794855.1 Pseudomonadota bacterium
CTTTTTCCGCTGCATAGTGTATGCCTTCCCAGTCGAATCCGTCGTGGGTCAGAAACTTCGAATCTTCCGCAGCAATCAGGGCGCGTTTGAGATTACTGGAGATCTGGTTGTAAGCCACCCATTTGAATCGCAATTGCGCATCGGGATTTTTCTGCTGTAAAAGATTCAGACGCTGGTCCATGAACGCGCTGTTCGCCGGATTGTGGTCGACCCACCACCAGACATGGGCAAAGATCCATAACTGGTACAGCAAAATAGCTCCTGCAACGATAAGGAAGCCGCGTTTGACCCATCGATATATCATTTTCGGTCAGGCGGGCGAATACTGGAGCGCTCAAGCATGATTTGTCGATCCGGACCGCAGTTGGGCAATGATCGTTTGAGTTTGGGGTCTGACCTTGCGCCATAAGTAGAACGCTTCCGCCGCCTGTTCCACCAGCATTCCCAATCCGTCCGCCTGCCGCGCTGCGCCATGGTTTTGCGCAAATTGCAAAAAAGGTGTGCTATTTTTACCGTATGCCATATCGTAAGCCAGGCTTTCGGCCGCAAACAGACTATCCGGCAATGCGATCGATTCACCCGACAAACCGGTAGAGGTGGCATTGATCACGCAATCGAACTGCTCATTTTGTAAGGTCGCATAATCGCAGGCAGAAACGTTGCCGTGCGGGGCGAATCGTTCCTGCAACGTGTGGGCGCGGGAGGCGGTGCGATTGGCGATGACAAGACGGTTCGGTAGCGCGGCCAACAGAGCGGCCAAAACCCCTCGCGCAGCGCCGCCGGCCCCAAGCACCAGAATCCTGCGGCCTTCGAGCTGAAATTTCAGATTCTGCTGCAGGTCGGTTATCAGACCTGCGCCATCGGTATTGTCCGCAAGGATACCGGCAGCGGTGAAAGTCAGAGTATTGGCCGCTTGCGCCAATTCCGCGCGCGCAGTGCACTTGTCCGCCATGCGCCAGGCTTCTTCCTTGAACGGTACGGTGACATTGACGCCGCAGCCGCCTTCAGCGTGGAATTGCCGTAGCGTCGCTGCAAAACCGGTCAGCGGGGAAAACCGCTTTATGTAACTTAAATCCTGTCCGGTTTGTCGGGCAAAGGCAGCGTGGACGACAGGCGATAGGGAGTGGTCAACCGGATTGCCGATTACCGCATAATGGTCGGTCACAAGCGAACTTTCTATTACTGTAATTATTGAGGGTGGATGAGTGGATTATTATTTTTGCGCCCAGGGCAATGCGGCCGCTTTCCAGCCGTTGGTAGCGCCGCGATGCCCCGCTTTATCTTTTTCGCCCTCGAACCCTTCCGCGATATTGTAAGTCGAACCATAGCCGGCAAGTTGGGCCGCAGTAGCCGCATGATGCGAACGATTCCCGCTACGGCAAATAAACATGACTAGCGCTTCGGTGTCCACTGCGGCTTTAAGCTGTGGAATGAAGTAGGGGTTGGGGTGCCAGTCTGGATAAGTTTGCCACTCAATTGCGACCGCTTTATCGATAAAGCCGACTAGATCTCGTTCGGCCTGACTGCGTACGTCGACGATGACCGCGCCGGGCGCGTGCTCGGCAAGATAGGCGGCTTCCTGCGGAGTAAGCGTGCCCGAGTAATTCAAATCGGCATCATTGGCGCGTTGTTGCGCGGCAACTAAAATAGCGTTTAGGGTAGGCATGTTATCCGCTCCCGGGCAGAAGGATTTCAGATTATAGGACAAATCGCCCAATTGCGTCATTATCATTACCTGCGACAGCGGGTTGTATATTTTCGTATATAAGAACCAATTTTTTCCAGAACGGAATTCGCGTTTCGGTCAATATCCCTCATGCGCACACATATGGTGCAAATTCCATTTTTGCGCACTTATTTGGTGCGCTATTCGTTCGCAAATTTTCCAAGAAACCTGACGAATATGCTTTACACCAACCGCTGACACCAAGCATAATCTTACGCGCAAAGACATACTGAAAGGTGTGCGTATATTTGGCATACAATCTGCTTAATCGTTGGGTTGTTTTAGCCGGATCGTTTTGATATTAATTTTGTACGAGGAGAATTTAATGGCTGTGGCCGACGTAATGCAGATGGTTAAAGATAACGACGTAAAATTCGTCGATTTCCGTTTTACGGATACCCGTGGTAAAGAACAGCATGTTACGGTGCCGGTAAAACAATTTACGAATGATAAATTTACCGAAGGACACGCCTTCGACGGTTCTTCTATCGCCGGCTGGAAGGGTATTCAGGCTTCCGACATGATATTGATGCCCGATGCCGACAGCGCGCGCATGGATCCTTTCATGGATGAGTCCACGCTGCTCTTGACTTGCGATGTCATCGAACCGTCCGATATGAAAGGCTACGATCGCGACCCCCGTTCCATTGCAAAGCGTGCCGAGGCCTATCTGAAATCCACCGGCATTGGCGATACGGCTTATTTCGGTCCGGAGCCTGAATTTTTCGTGTTCGATTCGGTAACCTGGAAAACCGATATGTCGGGCAGTTCCGTCAAAATCAATTCCGAGGAAGCAGCCTGGAGTTCCGACGAGAAGTACGAAGGCGGCAATATGGGACATCGCCCTGTCGTCAAGGGCGGTTATTTCCCCGTTCCGCCGGTCGATAGCCTGCATGATATTCGTTCCGCCATGTGCCTGGCGCTGGAAGAAATGGGTGTGCCGGTAGAAGTTCATCACCACGAAGTAGCGACTGCCGGACAGTGCGAGATCGGCACTATGTTCAGTACCCTGACCAAACGCGCGGACTGGACCCAGACGCTGAAATACGTTGTGCACAATGTCGCGCATGCCTACGGCAAGACCGCTACATTCATGCCCAAGCCGATCGTCGGCGACAACGGTTCAGGCATGCACGTGCATCAATCGATCTGGAAAAACGGCAAAAATCTATTTGCCGGCAACGGTTATGCCGGCCTGTCGGAACTCGCTCTGTATTATATCGGCGGCATTATCAAGCACGCCAAAGCATTGAATGCAATCACCAATCCCGGCACCAACTCCTACAAGCGTCTGGTG
>JAJYPZ010000264.1 GCA_021794855.1 Pseudomonadota bacterium
GTCGTCGCCTTCTTCGCGCGCCATGCCGAACAGGTCTCGGCCGTCGCGCAAGCCCCGCTCCAGTTTCTGCAAGGTCAATACGATATTTTCCAGCGATTTCTTCTCGCGGCCCAGCGCCTGACTGCGCTGAGGATCGTTCCAGATCGCCGGGTCTTCCACCAGCGCATTGACTTCTTCTAAACGCTGCTGCTGCGTATCGAAGTCAAAGATACCTCCGTAATGCCAAAGTACGTTCTGCCAGATCGACCAGCGAGGCATCTATTTGATTAATGCGTTCTGCTTCCATAGCTTAGACTGTATTCCAAAACTGCATATTATAACAGTAAGAAATCATAAAAAAAGCTCAGGCCGGCAAGAAGATGCAGGACCATGAAAACGGTGCATTTTCCTCGACACATAAAGAAAAACGTTCAGATAGCACTTGTAAAAAACAACAATTACGTATTTAATATGCCTTATTCGAGTGCTCTTATCTCTTCAATAGCGCTGTTTTATGCTGTTTTTTATTTAGCGTCTCCATAACTCTTCCATTTCAACAAACAGCATGCTGGATATAGACGAAAACACTCTGCAGGCAGCGTTAAAGCATCTCAAGCAAGCCATGCACAAACATGAATCCTGGCACAAAGAAATTTCGCGTACCATCGTCGGCCGCTTGCCATGCGACCAGCGGGACATAGCGGACGACGCGCACCGGCATTGCGGGTTCGGCCTTTGGTACTATAGCGAACTCCCGATAGTTTTACGCAATCACCCCGCATTTGCTCCCATGCGTCTGGCACACGAACATATCCACCAGTCTGCCCGTAACATGTTATGCAAATTGGCTACCGAACCCGAACTGCGTATGGATGATTACGACAGCTTTACCGCTTCTCTCGAAACATTTTGTCAGGAAGCAAAAACGCTGGAGAGGAAAATAGAAGGTCTGCTGTACCATTACGATCCTCTTACCGGTGCCGGAACCCGGGCCATCATGTTGGCCGAATTGACCAAGCTTTCACTTCTGGCTGATGAGCAGATACAGAGCAGCTGTATCGTTTTCATGAATTTTAATCATCTTAAATTCATCTACGAACTTTACGGACACTTACTTGGCGATCAGGCGCTGGTCGCGGCTATCCGTTTTATCAAAAAACAATTGCGTCCGTTCGACAATATTTTCTATTACGGCAACGACTCATTTATCATTACCATGCCGACTACGGATTTGTCCAGCGCGCGCGCGGTTCTTGGCCGAGTGCATGGAAAACTGGCCGTTTTTCCGCTGGCTTATCATGATGCCACCCCTATATTCATGACAGCCACTTTCGGCCTCACCTTGCTCGATACCGAATGCAGCGTCGAAGAGAATATACAGCGCGCGCGGCACGCTGCCCAATTAGCGCAAACTCCCGCCAGCAACAATATTCAGACTTGGGATGTGTCCACCGGCGCCGCCAGAATCTGAATTGGATCGAACCGCCAGCGCATGACGGTGGCAGCGCCGAACTCCGCATAACTTTCCTCAGCTTCAGATCTGTATGCGCAGCGAACCGGTGAATTGTGAGCACGACCGTTCTGGCTTGATGTATTATCTGCACATTATTTAAACCGTACGTCACAGGAATTCATCTTGATCAAAAGAAACTGGCTCGCCTTCGTTTTCGCTTTTGCATTACCGATACTGGCTGCGTTCTGGTGGTGGGGCGGATTCAATCACGCCAGCGTCCAGCTTCAGCAAAGCGAACCGGTCTATTATGCCTATATCGAATATTACGGCGATTTCGGCAATTTGCCCGAGGTACAGCAAAAAGTTCATAAGGCCTTGCTAGATCAGCATATCGAACCCGGGAGTTCCGTAACCATTCTGTACACCGATCCGCGCACCACCAAAAAACACGACCAGCATGCCCGTGTAGGTTTTGCGATCAATGCCGGTACAACGGTAAAGGCGCCTTTGCAGACCGACGTGTTGCCGGCACGACCGGTTATCCGCGCCAAAGTGCGGGCAAGCATGCTGTTAGCGCCGGGCATGGCGTATCAAGCTTTGCATAATTACTTGCAGCCGCAAGGAAAAGATATACTTATGCCTACCGTGGAAATTTATACGGCAGGAAAATCGGTCAGTAAAATGGGTACGATCACCGTAGATATGCCCAATTAAAGTCCGTTAATACCACCAACAATGACCTTTTTTGCGTTACTTGCTGCGATATTGATCGAACATTTTTATCCGTTGCCCCAGCGCCGGGATACTCTGTTGAACAGGACATTGCGCTATCTGTCGAATCAAATCAACGCCGGCAGAATACGGCACGGAATTCTGGCCTGGTTTCTCGTGACCATCCCCCTTACGATGGGTTCTTCCCTAATCTATTTTTTTCTGGCGCACCTCAGCTTATGGCTGGCGTGGCTTTGGAATATCGTAGTACTCTATGTCTGCATCCGGTTCAAAGCCGACGTTCTTTCTGCCGGACAAATCCATCAATCCCTTGCAGCCAGCAATTTGGCTGAGGCGCAGCAATTATTTGCACGATGGCGCGGAATGTCCTTATCGGCCAGCGATGCAAACGATTTGGAGCGCCTTAACATCGAAGCGGTATTCAGCAGCGCATTGCAGCATCTGTTCGGCGTCATTTTCTGGTTTGCGTTATTAAGTCCTGCAGGCCCTGCCGGGGCAGTATTCTATCGGACTGCCGAATTGCTGGCCAAACATTGGCGAATCGCAAGCGACGGTATATTTGCGTCTTTTACCCAGCGTATGTACCATCTTGCAAACAATTGGCCGGCACGGCTTACCGCCCTGAGTTTTGCCATAGCCGGCAACTTTGAAGACGCCGTATATTGCTGGCGCAGCCAGGCGAGCCTCTGGCCGGACGCCAATCTGGGCATCGTATTGGCCAGCGGTGCCGGCGCATTGGGAGTAAAACTCGGCATGCCCATCCAGCAAGGCAGCATAGAGCGCGCGGAACTCGGCTTGGGAGAACGCGCCGACAATAGCTGTTTCGGCAGTACGCTGAGCCTTATCTG
>JAJYPZ010000265.1 GCA_021794855.1 Pseudomonadota bacterium
AATAGACATGCTGTCAGACACCGAACCACCGGGAGAGTTGATATATAAATGAATATCTTTATCGGGATTTTCGGATTCCAGAAACAATAATTGCGCCACCACGATGTTGGCGGACTGTTCGTTGACGGGTCCGATCAAAAATACCAGCCGCTCCTTGAGCAACCTGGAATAAATATCGTAGGCACGCTCACCCCGTCCGCTTTGTTCGACAACCATCGGCACCAGACCGAGCGATTGCGGATCCCAGCTATTATTGGTCATCATTGTTTATGCCTTTCCCATCAATTCGTCAAAAGCGAGCGGCTTATCATTCACTTTGGCCTGACTCAAAACCCAATTTACCACATTATCTTCCAGTACCAATGAAGTTATTTCCTGCATTTTTTCCGGCGTTTTGCGATACCAGTCAATTACATCCTGAGTATCCTCATAACTTTGAGCGAGATCTTCTATCATCGCCGACACGGCTTCAGGCTGGGCGGACAATTGCTTAGTTTGTACTATTTCCGCCAATATCAAGCCCAGAGCGACACGTTTTTGCGCGCGCTGCTCGAATAATTCGGTTGGCATAGGGATTTTAGCAATATCCATGCCACGCTCCTGCATTTCGTTGCGAGCCTGCGCCATCAAACGCTGCATTTCGGTTTGAACCAGCGCCTTAGGCGTTTCAACCTGAGTCGTTGTCAATAATACCTCCATGACCTGATCCTTGATTTGCGCCTGGACCCGGTTTTTTACTTCGCGTTCCAGATTGGCCTTGATTTCGGCGCGCATTTTAGACACATCGCCATCTTCTATGCCCAGATTTCTGGCGAATTCCTCATCGACCTGAGGCAATTTCGGTGCCGCGACGTCGCTGACTTCCACCTCAAACTGCGCAGTTTTTCCTGCCAGCGCTGCAGCTTGATAGTCATCCGGAAACGTCACGTCGAACTGCTTGCAATCTCCTGCCTTGACATCGAGCAATGCGGCTTCGAATTCAGGCAAAGTGCGCCCTTCGCCAAGTACGACCCGGAAACCTTGCGCTTCGCCGCCGGCAAAAACCTCCCCATCGGTTTTACCGGTATAGTTCACGGTTACCAGATCTCCCTGCCGCGCGGCCCGGTCTATCGAATCGTACTGCACGCGCTGCTTTACCAGCACCTCTATGGTTTTATCGACCTGAGCATCGCCTACTTCCACCGAGGGACGGTCGATTTCGGCATTACTAAGGTCGCCCAGCGTGATATGTGGATAGACTTCGAATACCGCATAAAATTCAAATAATTCCTGATTGGCCGCGTCGGCTTTCGGTTCAATGCGCGGCATGCCAGCCACATTAAGCTGATGCGCCTGCACTGCCGAAGCAAAAGCGCGCTCCACCGCTGTTCCCAATACTTCCTGATGCACTTCGCCGCCGTATTTTTTTGCGACCAGCGACATCGGAACCTTTCCGTTCCGGAAACCGTCGATACGGGCTGTGCGAGCAATTTGCCGCAGGCGACTGGCGACTTCCGATTCAATCGTCCGCAATTCTACGGCGAGATTAATACGGCGTTCTAGTGCGCTGAGTTGTTCGATTTGAGCGTGTTGCATGAATTATCCTTGATCTGGGTGGATAGATTATGAAAAGCGTGCCGGACGGCATGCATTAATTAACGTAACATTTGATTTAATAATCGATGTATAAACGCAGAACTGCCTTCTTGGGTAAACCTGATAAAGTCGACCGATTAGCGAACATAGGCTGTTTTTAAGAAAGGTGACCGCGACATCCCGGCAATTGCCCCTGTGGGCGAAAAACGCGAGCATCCCTTATTACGGCGGTTAACATACTGTGTTATAATGACTTTCCTGTATTCAAAAAAGCGATTTCCGAGGGGATTTTGAAAAATCCGCCTGCCAAATTCGGATAAAGCATACCATGAATCAGAGCAAAAAAATTATTTATACGGCTATCGATCCGATTTTTCCTGCATAAAGTTTCCGGATTCGTTTAGTGTGAAGGCTGGCAAGCATAAACATGATCCGGGTCAACCACTTTCTTACCATCCCCTCGCATGAATTCGAGGAAATTTTTGTACGCTCCTCTGGGCCTGGCGGCCAGAACGTCAACAAAGTATCCACGGCCGTTCAGTTGCGTTTCGATATCGCCCATGCGCTGTCGCTTTCCGATACGATAAAACACCGGCTTATCGTACTGGCTGGGCGGCGGATCAATCAGGATGGAATACTCGTTATCGAGGCGCAGCGTTTCCGCACGCAGGCAAGAAATCGTGCCGATGCCAGAACGCGCCTGGCAGATCTTGTCCGCAGCGCGCTCATATCGCCCGCTCAAAGACTGCCCACCAAACCTACGCACGCATCCCGGCAGCGCCGTCTGGCGGGCAAACGGCTGCGCAGCGACACCAAAAAACAGCGTCGCAGTCCCGCTCCCGATTAGCCGCAGCTATTCCGGCGTCAATCTGCCCGCTTCTACCAAAGCATCGTAAACTATTTCGATGCCGCGACTGAACGCAGGCATCCCGCCTACGATAGCCGCCGTTTCGCAGATTCCATATAATTCGCCCGGTTCCGCACCGGCTTTCAGGGCACCGCGCACATGCAGCCTGGCGGGGTCGCTATGACCCAAGGCCAATAGCATCGCAAAGTGGATGAGTTGCTGCGTTTTGCGATCCAGCGGATTATGATGAATCAGCGATTCCCTCAAGACCTCAACCGCTTCGATGGAAGCTTCTTGGCCGCAGAGGCGCGCCAGAGCACTGCGTTTTTTTACATTATCGGGAACAAAACCGAGCAATTCGCGATAACGTTGCTCTATGGATGTATCGCTCATCCGAGCAGCTTGCCGGTTTCCGGCCATTCCATGTATTCGGGCGCAATCATGCCCGACTGGCGCATCAAGAGATCGATCTGGCCCAAGTGATACGCATGGTGTCCCAGAATCGACCATAAAAAACCGATACCGGTATAACGTCGGCCGGTAAACAATATCTCCTTTTCCAGTACTACCGG
>JAJYPZ010000266.1 GCA_021794855.1 Pseudomonadota bacterium
CGGGAAAGCGGCTACGCAAGGCAGCGTAGTCGAAGGGAGGGTTAACGTCCTCCGGTTCGCGCGCGCCGCCGGTTTCGCCTTCTATCATGTGTACATAGGCAAGTCCAAGCGGCGCCAGCTGCTCGATTACGTGTGCGTATAGCGCCTGGGCGTTGCTGTCGCGCGGTGTGTCGTTGAATGTAGTCATGGGGCTCAAGCGCACGCCGGTTCGTCCGGCGCCGATTTCCTTGCAGACCGCTTGCATGACTTCCACGAGCAGTCGCGCGCGGTTAGCGATGCTGCCTCCGTAAGGTCCGCTACGGTCGTTGACGCTGTCGCGCAGGAATTGTTCGAGCAGATAATTGTTGGCGGCGTGTACTTCGACGCCGTCGAAACCGGCATCGATGGCAAATTGCGCGGCCTGGCGGTAATCGTCGATCAGTCCGGGCAATTCGTCGTCGCGCAGGGCGCGCGGAGTTGAAACGTCGACGAAACCTTCGCGGGTAAAGGTTTTGGCATTAGGCCGATGGCTGGTGGGCGAAACCGGCGCTGCTCCGCCCGGAAGCAGGGAAGAATGTGAAATGCGGCCGACATGCCATAATTGCAGCATAATGCGGCCGCCATCGTCGTGTACGGCTTCGGTTACTTTGCGCCATGCCGCAATCTGCGCAGGCGTATAAATTCCCGGTGTGTCGAGATAACCCTGGCCCATGGCGCTGATCTGGGTGGCCTCGGCTATGATGAGACCGGCTGTGGCCCGCTGGCGGTAGTACTCTACTGCCAAGGGGCCGGGCAATAATCCTTCGATGGCGCGATTTCGAGTCAAGGGAGCCATGACAATACGGTTACCGAGAGGAATGTCTCCGATTTTGATGGGATCGAACAGGGCAGGCATCAGCAATCTCCTTTTATGAAAAATGAACATCCTTAAAACGCGGAATAATTTACGCGCAGGCTTCGAGAATACGGCGACTCATCGTCAGATCGACGTCTTTTCGTTCTCCGAGTTGGGTCATGCCGTGGCTTTCGAGTTGAGCGACTATCTTTTCGACCGCGTCTGAGGCGATTTCATAGTCGCTCAAGCGGGTTTTAACATTAAGCGATTCAAAGAAAGTGCGTGTGTTTTCGATGGCGGCATCAATGCGCTGATCGTCGTTGCCGGTACGTATTCCCCAGACGCGATCAGCAAATTGGAGTAACTTGGCGCGTTTGCTGTCGCGACGCTGATCGAGCATGGCGGGAAGAACGATGGCGAGAGTCTGGGCATGATCCAGGCCGTATAGTGCAGTCAGCTCATGACCGAGCATATGCGTTGCCCAATCCTGCGGCACGCCGACGCCGATAAGTCCGTTCAAAGCCATCGTGGCAGTCCACATGAGATTGGCTCGCAGATCGTAATCCTGAGGATTTTGCAAAGCCTGGGGGCCGATTTCTATCAGGGTTAGCAGCAATCCTTCGGCGAAGCGGTCCTGGATCGGGGCGTTGCTGGGGTAGGTCAGATATTGCTCGATGACGTGGACAAACGCATCGACGACTCCGTTTGCAATCTGGCGAGAGGGCAAAGTAAACGTTTTAACGGGATCGAGTATGGAAAAATGGGGATAAATCAAATCATGGCTGAATGCCAATTTAGCCTGCAAGGATTTACGGGTAATAACCGAATGCCGGTTCATTTCCGATCCTGTTGCTGGCAGCGTCAGCACGCAACCGAAGGGAATCGCTTGCGATATCCGTTGACCGCCGGTCAGAAGTATATCCCACGGATCACCGATATACGGAGCTGCTGCAGCAATGAATTTAGTGCCGTCTATGACCGAACCTCCGCCCACCGCGATCAGGAAATCCAGATTTTCGCGCCGGACCTGAGCGACGGCTTCCATCAGGGTTTCATAGTCCGGATTAGGTTCTATGCCGCCGAATAACTGTATTTCCCGGTCTCCGAGGGCAGCTTCGACTTCTGCCAGAGTTCCATTGTTTCTGGCGCTGCCGCCGCCGAAAAGTATCAATACCCGGGCATGCGGCGGAACCAGCCGATTCAGTTCGGAAATTTTCCCCTGTCCGAAACTGATGTGAGTGGGATTGTTGTAATCAAAGTTAAGCATGTTTTCTCCTGAGTCCCTGAAAATACCTTGATCGGCAAGAGTATAGCAATAAAGTAGACTGGTCTATTACTTTATGTGCTGCAAGTTATATAATTATAAAATATGTGGTACGACTCGTTAGTGCGATAACACGTTTAAAGTGGCATTCATCGCCAGTTTCAGGGCGTCGTGATTCCTGTGCAATTTACCTAACAGGCTGGCGCCCAGCCAAAGCTGGTATAGCATTTGGGCGGTATCGCGAGGCTCCAGTACGGGCAGGGAGCCATCGCTGATACCGGTCGAGATACAGCTTGCCAGCCGGTCGATAACCTGATCGGTCCCGTTGCGCAAGGCGATGCGCATGCTTTCAGAAAGATCGGAAACCTCCGCGCTCAGTTTGACGACCAGACACTTCTGGTCGGTGCAACCGTCGCATTGCGTAGTAAACCAGTGCTGCCAATAGTTTAATAACCGTTCTTTGGCCGATGACTCGTTCACGTTTAGAAGCTGATCCAGTTCGGCAATATAACGTTCGAAATAGTTTTCCAGCAACGCCTGCCCGTACTGTTCTTTGGATTTGAAGTAATGGTAGAAAGAACCTTTGGGCACGGCGGCGGCCAATAAAATTTCATTGAGTCCGACACAGGAAAATCCTTTTCCGGCAATAATACGATTGCCGGTATCGAGGAGATGTTGTTTAGTTGTCGACATAATGAAATTCTTCAAAAAATAGTAGAACCAAACTGTCGAAGGAAAGTTTATGCGGCTAGACGGCAGCCTTTTGTCTGCCGATTATACAATATTGATTATTTGCCACAAGGTTTCAGTACTTTTGGTATCGGCTATCGTATAACGGTCCAGCACTTCGAGAAAAGCACGATTAGCTTCATATAAAATATGTTTCAGATGACAGTCGGGAGCAAGTACGCAGGT
>JAJYPZ010000267.1 GCA_021794855.1 Pseudomonadota bacterium
CCGCTGGCTATCAGTACGCCGATGGAGTCACTGTGGGTCAATCCTACAGTGGTGCAGCTAAGCGTGAGGCAAATACGGCAGCTCGCAGCAGTGCTGCAAATGACGGTGGCGGAAGTGCAGGCCAAATTGTCGGAGGACCGTGAATTCGTTTATATCAAGCGCCGATTGCCGCCCGATCAGGCGGAAGCCGTTACTAGTCTGGATATTCCCGGTTTGTATCTGCAACGTGAATATCGCCGGTTTTACCCGTCGGGCGATGTGACTGCTCCTTTGCTGGGTTTTACCGGTATGGACGACAACGGCCAGGAAGGTCTGGAGTTATCATACCAGCACTGGTTAGCGGGCAAACCCGGCAGCCGCCGCGTTCTGCATGATCGCAAAGGCAATATTATCGAGGATGTGCAGGGAATATTAAGCCCCCGGCCCGGTCAGGATCTTATGTTGTCGATAGATATGCGGCTGCAATATCTGGCCTATCATGAATTGAGCGCAGCGGTCCTGGCCAATAAAGCGAAAGCGGGTGCGATCGTTGTGCTTGATGCGCATACCGGCGAAATTCTCGCAATGGCGAATTACCCCTCGTATAACCCCAACAATCTTGACGGCGTAAAACCCTGGCAGATGCGAAATCATGCCGAGACCGATGAATTCGAACCGGGTTCAACCATGAAGCCGTTTACAGTAGCCGCAGCGCTGGAAACCGGCAAATATACGCCGGAGACGCTGATTGATACCGAAGGCGGCAGTTTTCAGGTTGGCACCAAGCGCATCCACGACGCTCATCCCCACGGCATGCTGACGGTATCGCAGGTCATCCAGAAATCGAGCAACGTGGGTGCCTCCAAAATGGCTTTATCGCTCAGTCCTGAATATCTCTGGACCGATTTTCATAATTCCGGCTTCGGCATCGTTCCGCAAACGGATTTCCCGGGAGCGGCATCGGGTAGCCTGCGTCCTTACCAGCATTGGCGGCCGATAGAGCAGGCAACCATGTCATATGGAAACGGCATTTCGGTAAGTTTGTTGCAACTGGCTCGCGCTTATACCATTTTCACCAATCACGGCGTACTCAAACCTGTCACTCTGCTTAAGCAAACGGGAGCAGTCAGTGCCGGCGAGCGCGTATACAGTGCAAAAAGCGCGGATGAACTGGTGCCCATGCTGGAGAGCGTCGTGAGTCCGGAAGGCACCGCGCCGCAAGCGGAACTGGACGGTTACCGGGTGGCGGGCAAGACCGGTACGGCGCACAAGCCCGATCACGGGGGCTATTCCGCCGACAAGTACATTGCTTCGTTTATCGGTTTTGCGCCGGTTAGCAATCCTCGTCTGATAATTGCGGTAATGATAGACGAGCCGTCAGCCGGGCAGTATTACGGTGGTACGGTTTCAGCTCCCGTATTTAAAAAAGTGATGCAAAGCGCGCTGCGGCAATTGGATGTCGCACCGGATAAATCTCTGGTGCCTCCACCCAAAGCCGGAAAAAACACTTATGAGGATGAAAAAACATGAGCGTAAACAGCATCGCCGAATTGCAGCGCAAAGGCTGGCAGTTGAACGGCGTGACTGCGGACAGTCGCCATGTTACGCCTGGAATGGCGTTCGCTGCCTATCCAGGTGCCGTCAGAGACGGCCGTAATTATATTGCTGCCGCAATCGCCGCCGGTGCTGCCGCAATTTTATGGGAATCAGAAGATTACGCCTGGCCTTGGGAATGGCAATCGGTGCCGAATTTGCCGGTACGCGATCTAAAAACTCAATTGGGGAGAATAGCGGCTTTTCTTTACGGCTATCCTTCACGCGAACTATGGACGATAGGGGTAACGGGTACCAACGGAAAAACTTCGTGCACCCAATGGATAGCTCAAATTTTAAATGATTTGTCGCGTAAAACAGCCATTATAGGTACGCTCGGTAACGGCTTTCCTCCCGAGCTGGACTATGTCGGCAATACGACGCCCGATGCCGCATTACTGCAGGAATCCCTGAGCGTTTACCGCGCTGCGCAAGCGAATGCCGCGGTCATCGAAGTGACGTCGCATGGTCTCGATCAGGGGCGGGTTAATGGCGTCGAATTCGATGTGGCCATGCTGACGAATCTGACTCGCGATCATCTGGATTATCACGGCACCATGGAAAAGTATTCGGCAGCGAAAGCGCGTTTGTTCGCATGGCCGGGTTTGCGTTACATCGTGCTGAATCTGGACGATGAATTCGGCCGCGAACTGGCAGGTCGGCCGTTACCGTCGGCAACGCAGCGTCTAGGCTACGGTTTCGACGCCGGCGAAGTACGCGGTAGCCGGTTGCAACTGCTCCCTGACGGATTGGCGATGGCGGTCGATACCGATTGGGGACGAGCCGAGCTGCGTTCGAAGTTGCTGGGACGTTTTAATGCGCATAATTTGCTGGCGACACTGGCTACATTGCTGGCGAGCGGCGTAGCGCTCGACGATGCCGTCTCCGGTCTGAGTGCGGTCGCCGCTCCGCCTGGGCGTATGCAAACGCTGGGTGGAGGCGATCAGCCGATGGTGGTGGTGGATTATGCGCATACTCCGGACGCGCTGGAAAAAGCGCTGGGATGCTTGCGCGAAATACTGCCATCAGGACGATTATGGTGCGTGTTCGGCTGCGGCGGCGAACGCGATACCGGCAAGCGGCCTTTGATGGGAGCGATAGCGGAGCGGTTGGCCGATCAGGTGCTGGTTACTTCGGACAATCCTCGCGGCGAAGCGCCTGAGTCTATCGCCGCCGAGATATGCGCGGGAATTAAAGGCGATGCGCACGTGCAGCTCGATCGCGCGCAGGCTATTGCCCAGGCGGTCGCTGCGGCGCAAGCCGGGGATGTCGTGCTGATTGCGGGTAAGGGGCACGAAAATTACCAGGAAATTTCCGGTGTAAAGTATGCCTTCGAAGACATATCGGTCGCCAGGCTGGCGCTGGAGTCGCGCCAGTGAGCATGATGTCGTCGAATCTTGCGGCCAAAA
>JAJYPZ010000268.1 GCA_021794855.1 Pseudomonadota bacterium
GAAATTCGCCAAGCGCAATACTTTTATTATCGATCCGCAAGGAAAGATTGCCAAGGTGTATTTATCCGTCGATGCGGCGACCAATCCGGCTCAAGTGGTTTCGGAGCTTGCCGCTCTGCAAGCGGCGCGTCAATAAAATCGCCGCTTGCAGAGCGATTATTTGCCGCCGGATTTTTTTATGAACCACCAGGTAAACCAAACCATCATGCCGATAACGAAAGTGACGGTAAACACGCTCATCAATCCGGTTTGGCTGGTAAAGAGGATATGGAACAGATTTGACATGATGCTCTCCTTATAAAAATAAACTATAAAGATAAATATATCCTTTTAACGGAATTTGTCAAGTTTGGATGTGACCGCAGGAATAAAATTACATAGGATAAAATAAAAAATGCTGTCTTATTTGACCGCTGCCATCGAATTTCCGCCGGTTTCCAGTGCTCTGCGCAGTCCTGACGGACTGCTGGCGGTGGGAGGGGATTTGTCAGCGCAGCGTCTGGTTGCGGCTTATCGGCAAGGGATATTTCCCTGGTTCAACCCCGGTCAGCCGATATTGTGGTGGAGTCCGGACCCGCGCATGATATTGTTTCCTGAAAATTTGCATGTGTCCCATTCGTTAGCCCGGGTAATACGTAAACGGAATTACGAAATACGCCTTGATACGGCGTTCGCCGAAGTCATGAAAGCTTGCGCCGAGCCGCGTGCCGGTCGTGAGGGTACCTGGATCGCACCGGCCATGATCGAAGCGTATACGGAATTGCATAAACTGGGCGTAGCCCATAGTATAGAAACCTGGATCGACGGCAAGCTGGCAGGTGGATTGTACGGTGTTGCGCTGGGCCGCGTGTTTTACGGCGAATCGATGTTTGCGCGTACGAGCGACGCGTCCAAAATCGCCTTTGTCTATCTGGTTCGGCAGTTGCAGCGCTGGCGATTCGAACTGATAGATTGCCAGATGAATACAGCGCATCTGGCACGATTCGGTGCGGCAGAAATTTCTCGCAGCGAATTTATTCGGTATCTTGATGTCGGAGTTACTCAATCGCCGCCGTTATGGCGTTTTGATATTGATATAATCGAATGACACAATTGAACGATATTCCGTTATTGGCGCAGTTGCAGTTTTATTTGACTTCGTCGTATACCTGCAGTTATTTGCCCGATCGTATCGCACGTTCGCAAGTCGTTACGCCTGCGCATCTCGTCAACAAAAGTGTTTATAACCAATTGATTCGCGCCGGATTCCGGCGTAGCGGGCTGTTTACGTATCGTCCGCAGTGCGGAGAATGTACCGCTTGCGTTCCGGTGCGCGTGGTAGTCGACGAATTCGAGCCAAATCGTACTCAAAGGCGAGCTATGAAACGTAACGCCGTACTTGACGTTACCATGACATCGCCCTATTACGATCCTGAGCATTTTGCCTTGTATCAGCGCTATCAGACTTCTCGTCATCGGGGCGGCGGGATGGATCATGACGACAGGGAGCAATATGTGCAATTTCTGGTAGCCAGTCATGTCGATACCCGTTTGTTGCTGTTTCGCGAAGGAAAGCAATTGCAAATGGTGAGCGTCGTCGATAATGTGGGCGACGGGTTGTCGGCGGTATATACTTTTTTTAATCCCGCTTTGCCAGCACGCAGTTTTGGCGTGTTCAATGTATTATGGCAGATCGATTTGGCGCGAGAACTGGGATTGCCTTATCTCTACTTGGGTTATTGGGTGGACGGAAGCAGGAAAATGGTTTATAAACAACAATATCAGCCTTTGCAAGGATTAATAAATGGAGATTGGCGAACCTGGCCCGCGGCGTAAACTATCCCCTTTGTGCGATGTGATCGGGCGCAAGCAGGTTGTTGCAGTCGTTCACGATTTTTATACGCAACTGCATGCTGACGAAACGATGCGTCCTTTTTTCGAGGGAATAGACGATTTTACCGAACATGAAGCACTAATTGCCGATTTCTGGTGGACGGCAATGGGAGGGAAAATCGAGCAGCCGCGCCAATTTGATATGCTGGCCAAGCATCGGGCTCTGGGTTTGAATGCCGAAGCTCTGCAACGCTGGATACGGGTTTTCGAAGAGACTTTGCAGGCCCATTTGCCGCCGGAGCCAGCACAGCGCTGGCTGCAACTGGCGCTGGGTATCGCCGATGTCATGCGGCGGCATTTACAGTTAGGGGGGTAGTTTGCGTCAATATTTGGACTTGATGCGTCATGTGCTAGCGCATGGTGTGGTGAAATCCGACCGTACCGGGACCGGGACGACGTCGGTATTCGGTTATCAGATGCGTTTCGATCTGAACCAGGGCTTTCCCTTGGTCACCACTAAAAAATGTCATGTGCGTTCCATTATTCATGAATTGCTCTGGTTTCTGCAGGGCGATACCAATATCGCCTATTTAAAACAGAACGGCGTGAAGATCTGGGACGAATGGGCCGACGGGCAGGGCGATCTGGGGCCGATTTACGGCAAACAATGGCGCAGCTGGCCTACCGCGGACGGTGGCCATATCGATCAGATGGCGCGCGTTCTGCAGGATCTGAAAACCAATCCTGATTCGCGTCGCATCATCGTCTCGGCTTGGAATGTCGCGGAACTCGACCAGATGGCGCTGGCGCCGTGCCATGCATTTTTCCAGTTTTACGTGGCTGACGGGAAATTGAGCTGCCAGCTTTATCAGCGCAGTGCGGATATTTTTTTGGGCGTGCCGTTCAATATCGCCAGTTACGCATTGCTGACCATGATGGTGGCTCAGGTAAGCGGACTCAAGGTTGGAGATTTCGTTCATACGCTGGGCGATGCGCATATTTATTCCAATCATATGGATCAGGCGGCACTGCAATTGACGCGCGAACCGCGGCCGTTGCCGACTATGCGGATCAATCCGCAGGTACGGGATTTATTTGCGTTCAAATTCGACGATTTCGAATTGGTGGATTACGATCCTTATCCGGCTATTAAAGCG
>JAJYPZ010000269.1 GCA_021794855.1 Pseudomonadota bacterium
TTCGCGCCTGGCCTGCCAGGCTGTGGTCGGCACGGAAAACATTACGGTGGAAATATTGAGTTTCGTTTGAGCGGCTTGCTTCCCGACCCATGCCGTTACGTTCGCGGCGCGATTGATGGTAAGATTTCGTATCCTTTTTGCCGATGCTCCGGCCGGTCGGCATCGGGATCGGCCTTTTATTATTAATATCGAGTTTCGGGAGGCAGGCATGAAAAAAATGGTTTTAGCGATGATCGTCATGGCGAGCAGTGCGGTTTATGCGCAGGACAACGGCTTGAAACCCGGTTTGTGGATAATAACGCCGGTCAGCGAAATCGTGGACGGTCATGATATTTCTTCACAAGTGTCTTTCGTACAGGCAAATTTGCAACAGGCAATGGCGAATCTGTCGCCGGCACAACGCGATCAGATGCAGGCGATGATGGGTCAGGCAGTTACCGCCGACGCCAGCGGCATTCGTATTTGCGTCAGCCCCGCGATGGCGGCGCGCGGAAAGCCGATGGTCGATCCGCAAGGCCGCTGCGAACCCGGTACGGTGACGCGCACGGGAAACAAGGTCGACTTTGCGTTTAACTGCAGCAAAGACGGCAGGACTACGGTCGGCAAGGGCGTCAGCACCGTCGGCAACGACAGTTTAACGACGCATCTGGACATGACCACGACCGATGCGCAAGGCAGTCACACGATACAAAGCGAATCGAAAATGAAATTTCTCGGCGTCGATTGCCAGGGCATCAAGCCGCTGGATACGCTGGCGAAGAAGGCCCCCGGCACGACTTGAAGCGATAATCGGCGAGGGTGGCCGGTCTGGTTGGGTCCGGTCGCAATTAATCTTCAGGCATAACGGGCGAGGGCGAAGTCGTCGGCCCGGATCGCCGGTTTGCGTCGCGCAATCAGATCGGTCAGGAGTTGCGCCGAGCCGCAGGCCATGGTCCAGCCTAGAGTGCCGTGGCCGGTATTGAGCCACAGATTGGCGTAGGCCGTCGGGCCGACGATGGGAGTGCCGTCGGGCGTCATCGGCCGCAGTCCGGCCCAGAAACTGGCGCTGGGGATATGGCCGCTATGGGGAAACAGATCGTTCATGACCATGGCCAGCGTCTGTCGCCGGCGCGGATCGAGATCGAGGTTAAAGCCCGACAGCTCGGCCATGCCGCCGATACGGATACGCTGATCGAAACGGGTGATGGCGACTTTATACGTTTCGTCCATGATGGTGGAAACCGGCGAGGCGGCGGCATCGCTGACCGGGAGGGTCAGCGAATAGCCTTTTACCGGATACACGGGAATATTCAGTCCCGCAGGCTGCAACAGGCCGCGCGTATAACTGCCCAGGGCAACCACGTAATGATCGCCGACAATCCGTTCCGGGCCGGCTGCTACGCCCGCGATGGTATTGTTTTCTCTGACGATGCGGGTGATCGGCAAGTCGTAACGGAACGTGACGCCCAACGCTTGCGCCGCCAAGGTCAGGCGGGCGGTAAATAGCTGGCAATCGCCCGTTTCGTCGCCGGGCAGGCGCAATCCGCCCGTCAGCTTGTCTTTTGCTAGTGCCAAAGCGGGTTCGGCGCGAACGCAACCGTCGGGATCCAGTAATTCATAAGCGACGCCGTGGCGGGCGAGCACGGCGATATCTTTGGCGGTCGCATCGAGCTGTTGCTGGCTGCGAAAAATCTGCAAGGTGCCGAGTGCGCGCTCTTCGTAGCTTATGCCGATGCGCTCGCGCAGATCGCGCAGGCAGTCGCGGCTGTATTCGGCCAGTCTGAGCATGCGTTCCTTATTGATGGCATAGCGTCCGGCGGAACAGTTTTGTAACAGCATGGCCATCCATTGCAGTTGCCATAACGTACCGTCAGGCCGGATAGACAAGGGCGCGTGACGTTGCAACAGCCACAGAACGCCCTTGAGGGGAATCCCCGGAGCAGCCCAAGGCGTGGAATATCCCGGCGAAATCTGCCCTGCGTTGGCAAAACTGGTTTCCATCCCCGGGCCGGGCTGACGATCGATGACGGTTACCCGATAGCCCGCCTGGGCCAGATACCAGGCGCTGGTTACGCCGATGACGCCACTGCCCAGAATAACGACATGCATCGAAAACCCCCTGTGGCCTGCGGCAATTGTCCGGTACAAACGGTTGCAGGGCCTGTCCGGAAGACGAGCACGCGTGACCTGAGCAATGGCAACCTTGCCGTCGTTAATTTGTCCGTTTTAAGCCGAACTTGGTCAATTTTTACGCGATTGCGTCGTACCGCGAGATATCGCCGTAAGTTTATCAGGTATTATCGCGCCGTAATCTGGATATCGATCTCCCTGCTTAACCAGCCTGTAGTGACGTACATTTTAGTCTCCTGCGATATTTACATGCGTATGCATAGTGGTATCGGAGCATAAATCATGCCATTTCCGAAATTCGGGCTCGGGCATCATTATTCAGGTTTTCAAACTTGCAGCAACTGATAATATGAGAGAAAACGCAGAGCAACGCTACATCTTTCGTCGTAAAGCTATCCATATTGTCGTAAAAACGACAGAAGGTTGCCGTAGTTTTCGGATTTGTCCGGGCGTTGTTGCGCAGTCGCAGGGTATTTGTCGTCCGGCGGAATTCGGGGAACGATAATTGCTCGTTTATTTTAAGATTCTTTATCCGGAGTAGCGTTATGCTCGACACGGCAATAGTTGGCGGCGGTTTAAGCGGGCTGGCCTTAGCCCGACGCATGCAAAAACACGGGCGCGATTGCGCCTTATTCGAAGCGCGCGATCGCATCGGAGGTCGAATTTTAACCGTGCCGGTCGACGGCAGGGCGCTCGATCTCGGTCCGGCCTGGTATTGGCCGCATACCCAACCTCGCATGACGCGTCTGATCGCGGAATTGGGTCTGACGCATTTCGCCCAGCATGACCAGGGTACGGTGCTGAGTCTTAACGATCCCGACAAGGCGCCGCAACCTTATCCGGTCGATGGCGCCGCC
>JAJYPZ010000270.1 GCA_021794855.1 Pseudomonadota bacterium
CCCACGTCAACGGCTTCCTGGGCGGTCAAGCCGCCTTGACCGAGCGGGAAGTTGAGGGTGTTCGCCATAGGCATATTATTCTTGGCGAAAGCCGCTGCGGTATAGGTTCTGGCCATTCCGGCTCCGATATTAAAGGATTCGCTGCCCCATAACGGCGGGAATACATACGTGCCGTTAGCCGCCTTGATACCTTCACCATTGTCGCCATGACAGACGGCGCACTGATTTTGATAGACCTGTTTGCCGTGGATCGGGTTCGGGATGATGCTTTTGCTGATTTTTCCTACTCCGCGACCCGGAATCGGCGCTTTGGGTTTGACATTGCTTTGCATCCAGGCGGAATAGGCTACCATGGCTTCCAGTTCCCTGGAGTTTCTGGCCAGCGGATTGCCGTTCATGGATCGTTTGAAGCAGGCGTTGATCCGGTCCTTGTAATCGATGCTATGGCCGGAGCGCGGGGCATAGGTGGGAAACAACGCGGCAACGCCGACAAAGGGTGAGCCGAGCGCTACCGTTCCGCCGTTGAGATGGCAGCTGGTGCAGTTGAGGCTATTGCCGACGTTATGCGGCAGCAGCGCTTTGGTTTCGGTCATCAGGCGCATGCCGTAGATCAGTTGCCGGGCATTAGGGCTATTGAGCATGGCGGCGAAGCGCGGGGTTGCAAACGCGGTAGGCGGCGTCGGTTTGAGCGCAATCTCGTTCCGGATTTTTCTGACCTGTTCCGCGCTCACCGGTTCGCCCCGGTTGCCCCAGCGGGTGCGGACGAAGGTCACGATTTCGGCCAGTTCCTGGTCGGACAGGCTGCTGAAATCGGGCATGCCGAATGCGCGGGGGGTACGCTGGGTGACAGCGGATTTCCAGCCGCTCAGGACGACATGGATCACCGACGAGGGGTCTTTGGACTGTACCGACGAATTGCTCGCAAGCGGCGGGAAGATAGCGCCGACGCCATGGCCGTCGAGCTGGTGGCAGGTCGAACAGAATTGCGTATAACCGAGACCGCCGCGCGTACTGTAAAGCTCGGCTGTAGTAGCCTGAGCGCTAACCGCCGGTTTTTGTTTCATTGCGACCGATTCGGCGCCGGGCGACAGCGATTTCAGATAATCGGCCATCGCTGCCAGATCGCTATCGGAAAAAAACTGGGTGCTGAAATGAACGACTTCGGTCATGCTGCCGTAGGCGGCGGCGTTGCCGTTATGTCCGGTTTTAAGAAATTGCACGATGTCGGGTGCGGCCCAGAGGTCGCGCAAGCCGACCGCGCGCCACGCTTCGACCGTCGATCCGGCCAGAAAATATTTGCCGTCGGCGCCGTCCTGGCTCAAGGCTTTTTCCTGGAAGGCGATGCCGCGCGGAGTGTGGCATGATCCGCAATGTCCCAGTCCTTCGATCAGGTAAGCGCCGCGATTCCACTGCACCGTTTTCGCTGGGTTCGGTTTGTAGGGCTGGTCGTCGAGGAATACCGCATTCCAGCCGGCGAGACCGATGCGCATACTGAACGGCCATTGCATGCGGTTGGGCTGGTTGGGCTGATTAACCGGAGTTACGCCGTGCATCAAATAGGTGTAAAGCACGTGCATATCGGCGTCGCTGATCTTGGCGAACGACGGATACGGCATCGCGGGATACAGATTGTGACCGTCTGCCGCTACGCCTTGCCGCATGACGCGGGCGAACTGCGCATAAGTATAGCTGCCGATGCCGGTTTTGACGTCAGGGGTAATGTTGGTGGAATGAATGATGCCGAATGGCGTCTTCATTTCGAGGCCGCCCGCCAGCGGTTTGCCTCCCGGGGCGGTATGACAGGCGAAACAGTCTCCGAGCTGGGCGACATAACGACCCTGATTGATTGCATCGTTAAGCGGTTGCATAGCTAACGAAGCCGCGAAAACGGGAGTTATGAAGAAAAACGATAAGATGATTTTTATATAGTTCATGTTTTTTATTAATAACGACATTTATTTTCCCTGTTTTACGTCTTTAGAGGCTAGTCTGGCGTATATTTTAATAATAAATTCTTAATTTAAAAAACGAGTTATTTTTGTATTATTGACCGATTTTACAATTAAATAAATATTTTTACCCGAATTAACAGCGACCAGCACCGATAAACGTGCATTATAATTAAATAATTTATTTTAAATCAAGGTGATATTATTTAATGTCTGCCACATTGAATTTCGCATTACCGAGCAGTTTATAGTTGAAGATAATCTTGAAACTATTCAGATAGTATGCATTTTATTGCTGAACCAGGATGGATGTTTGTCATTTTTTGGAGTGCGTAATGAAGCTCAAACAATATCAGGTAGATGCATTCACCGATAAGGTTTTTAGCGGCAACCCGGCCGCCGTCGTACCTTTGTCGTCATGGCTGGATGATACACTGCTCCAGGCTATTGCCGAGGAGAACAATCTGGCCGAAACGGCATTCTTCATTCCTTCCGAAAACGGTTTTAAGCTAAGATGGTTTACGCCGGTTAAAGAAGTCGATCTTTGCGGTCACGCAACGCTGGCGACAGCGCATGTATTGTTCGAAATTCTTGGCTATGCACAGCAGGTCATAGTTTTTGAAACTCGCAGCGGTAAGTTGTCCGTGAAAAAGAAAGGTGATTTGCTGGAAATGGATTTCCCCGTCTGTCGGCCCATGTCGGGGAATTTTTTCGAAATTTTGAGGCTGGCTTTGGGCGAGCGCCCGATTGAGGTATTAGCCGGCGACGATTATCTGGCCGTGTTCGACAGCGAAGCCTGCGTTCGGAGCATTGCACCTCGAATGGATTTGTTGGCGCAACTTGATTTACGTGGGGTTATCATTACCGCACCCGGCGAGGATGTCGATTTTGTCAGCCGTTTTTTTGCGCCTAAATTCGGCATTCCCGAAGACCCGGTCCCCGGTTCCGCGCATTGCGCGCTTGCGCCGTATTGGGCCGATAAACTTGGCAAAAATGTGCTGACTGCCCGACA
>JAJYPZ010000271.1 GCA_021794855.1 Pseudomonadota bacterium
AAAGCCCGAAAACAAGGCCAAACGCAAATTAATGCTGATCATTGCGGGGCTGATATTTGTTCTGCTCGGAGTCAGTTACGCGCTGTACTGGTTCGATTACGCGCAATTCGAACAATCGACCGATGACGCGTACGTCGCCGGCAACATGGTGGAATTGATGCCGCAAATGAACAGCAACGTGGTGGCTGTTTATGCCGACGACACGCAATGGGTAACGATGGGGCAGCCCCTGGTCTCGCTGGATGGAGCGCAGGCCAAGATCGGGCTCGCGAAAGCCGAAGCCCAGCTCGGACAAACGGTGCGTCATGTCAAACAGCTGTATGACGTCGTACGGGAATTGCGCAGTACGATCGCGCAGCGCAAGGCGGAACTGGACAATGCGCGCAGCGATCTGGCCAGGCGTAAAAGCCTGGTCAGGGAGCATGCGGTTTCTGCTGAAGAAGTTCAGCATGCTCAAACTACCCTGGCGCGCGCGCAAGCCGCGCTCAATACTGCAAAGTACCAGTTGCAGGCGGCTCAGAGCATGGTCGCTAATACGACGCTGACTAATCATCCTTCCGTTCTTGCTGCAGAAGCCGTGTTAAGAGAAGCGTATCTGGCGGTTCAGCGTCTGATTATTAATGCGCCGGTGTCGGGGTTTATTGCAAAACGGTCGGTACAAATTGGACAGCGCGTCAATTCCAGTACGCCTTTGATGGAAATCGTTCCGCTCAATCAAATCTGGGTGAACGCTAATTTCAAGGAAAATCAGCTGCGAGACATCCGTATCGGTCAACCTGTTACCGTTACCTCCGATCTGTATGGCAGCGATGTTAAATTTCATGGGAAAGTGGCGGGTCTGAGCGCAGGTACCGGCAGCGTATTTTCTTTATTGCCCGCGCAGAACGCCACGGGTAACTGGATAAAAATCGTACAGCGCTTGCCGGTACGAATCGTTCTCGATCCGCGCGAAATTGCGAAATATCCTTTGCGTCTGGGTTTGTCCCTCACCGCGACCGTAGATACGCACGAGCGACGCGGCATGGCGGTGGCATCCAGTCAGCCGGTTAGTCCGATCTATACGACGACGATCTTTACGAATAACGACCAGGCCGTCGACAGACTGATCGCCCGGATTCTGCAGAAAAACCGGTGAAACTCCGATGAGCCAACAGCCTCCGATACACGGGCCGGCGTTAGCGCTGCTGACGGTTGCATTATCGCTGGCTACGTTTATGCAGGTACTCGATACCTCCATCGCCAACGTATCGATTCCCGATATTTCCGGCGATCTGGCGGTCAGCCCGGATCAGGGAACGTGGGTCATTACCTCGTTTGCCGTGAGTAACGCCATCGCTTTGCCGCTGTCGGGCTGGCTGGCGAAACGGTTCGGCGAGGTGAGGCTGTTTGTCGCCGCGACGCTGTTGTTTACCCTGGCGTCGATGTTTTGCGGCTTGTCGACCAATCTGCCGATGCTGATGATATTCCGCATTATTCAGGGCGCGGTCGCCGGCCCCATGATCCCGCTGTCGCAAAGTCTGCTATTGGCCAATTATCCGCCGGAGAAAAAAGGACTCGCGCTGTCGTTGTGGGGAATGACGGTGGTGGTGGCACCGATTTTCGGGCCGATACTGGGCGGCTATATTACGGATAATCTAACCTGGCCCTGGATTTTTTATATTAACGTTCCGGTGGGACTGATTTCGACCTATTTCACCTGGAAGCTGCTGAGCAAACGCGAAACGGAAAAAGTCCGGCAGCCCATAGACAAAACTGGACTGTTTCTGCTGATTATCGGCGTAGGCTGCCTGCAGGTCTTGCTCGATAAAGGTAACGAGATGGACTGGTTCGGTTCGACGTTTATCGTGACTCTCGGCGTCATCTCTTTGGTATCGTTGACTGTTTTTGTCATTTGGGAACTTACTGCCGCGCATCCGGTGGTCGATCTCAGTTTGTTTTCGGTACGGAATTTCAGTGTGGGCACTACCGCCATCAGTCTCGGTTACATGACGTTTTTTTCCGGGGTAGTAGTTTATCCCCTGTGGCTGCAGACGCAAATGGGCTATACCGCCACCTGGGCAGGACTGTCAGCCGCACCGATAGGTATCCTGTCGGTAATCCTGTCTCCCATCGTCGGAAAATACATGAACCGTTTCGATTTGCGTGCGCTCGCGAGTTTCAGTTTTGCGGTATTCGGCCTGATCGCATATTGGGCTTCTTCGTTTAATACCCAAGTCGGCTTCTGGCAATTGACCATGCCGCGATTTTTTCAGGGGATAGGCATGGCTACCTTTTTTATTCCTATCATGTCGATCCTACTATCCGGTTTGCCGGCAAACCGGATAGCCAGCGCCTCGGGTCTATCCAATTTTCTGCGTATACTGGGGGGCAGTTTCGGTACGTCGCTCAGTGTGGCATTATGGGACAGACGTGAAGCCTTTCACCAAAGCCAGTTGGTCGAACCTGTCACTGCCATGGATACCGTGACGCAAACGGCGTTGCAAACCCTGCATGGAACCGGTTTTTCTCCGCCGGTTTCGATGGCATTGCTGCAGCAGGAGGTAAGCAAACAATCGTACATGCTGGCCATCAACGACGTATTTATCGCTTCGGCGTGGATATTCGGCGGTTTGATGCTCTTTATCTGGCTTGCCAGACCGCCCTTTGCCGCCGGCAGCACAGCCGGAGGCGAATAAGCCGTCGGCGATTAATGCCGGCAATGCCCGGTTTCGATATAAAAAATACTATTCCTGTTAACATTGCGGTTTGACCAGTCGGATTGCCGTATGCAAAAGATCAGTCGAAATGCCGCTTGTCCTTGCGGCAGCGGAAAAAAATATAAACACTGTTGTATGCGCATCGAACGGGCGGAGCCTTCATTCCGGCAGGATTCGGTAACGTCGTCCATGCTGCTGCAGGAAGCGTTAGCGCACCATCAAGGCGGCGATCTGCCGTCTGCGCAGACGCTGTACCGGAAAA
>JAJYPZ010000272.1 GCA_021794855.1 Pseudomonadota bacterium
TCCTGTCGTTTTACGGTTATCTGGCTTATCAGACTAGCGGGCTGGCAACGCAAGACCTGCAAATGATCCAGTTGCAGGACAACGCGAAACGCCAATTGAATGCTCTGGCAAGCCGGGTGGGCAACCGCAAGCCGAACCAGGCGCTTTCTGATCGTGTCGCACAGATGGAACAGACTCTGCATGCCGAAGTATCCGTGCTGAATATGCTGCAGCGCGGCGAATTAGGAAATCAAACCGGTTTTTCGCCTTATTTTATCGCCTTATCCCGCCGGACGGTCAACGGCTTATGGCTGACCGGCTTCAATATATCCGGCATGGCCGATGAAATCGGGATCGATGGCCGGGCTTTGCAACCCGAATTAGTAGCTAAATTGATACAGCAGCTCAAATACGAGCCGGTTTTTGCCGGCGTCCATTTCACGAAGCTGGAAATTCGCCGCCCGGCGCCAGCGGACAAAGAGGCCCAAACCGGCGATAACAAAGCGGCCGTTAGCGCCAGCGCGACACACGTTGCGCCTTACATCGAATTCGCTCTCGTCAAGAGTTCTGCCGGACCCGCCAAATGAACGAGCTGAAAAAACGCTGGCAATTGCTGTCAGACCGCATCGATGCGTTAAGTTTGCGTGAACGCGCCATGATTTTCATCGCTGCCACCGCTGCCGTGATCAGCCTGATGAACCTGTTGCTGATCGACCCGCTGCTTGCCCATCAAAAAATGCTTTCCGGGCAGATAGTACAAATACAGCGCACCAATGCGGTAATGCAAGCGCAAATCCGGACACTGCTGCACCTGGGCAACCGCGATCCCGACGCAGCCCTCAAAATGCGTTTGGCGCAATTGCGCCTGCAGACCACAGAAAACGGCAAAACCCTGAACGACATTCAGGACCATCTGGTATCGCCCGGACAAATGCCAGCGCTGCTGGAAGATATGTTGCGCCAGAACAGGAATGTGCGCTTGATTGCGCTCAAAACGCTGCCGGAAGAAGCCATCAATGCCCAGACTGCGGACAAAAAGTCGTCCAGGGACGTAGCGACGCAGAAACCCGTCCGACAGGAGGGCATTTCAATCTATAAACATGGCGTCGAGTTAATATTGAGCGGAAACTATTTCGATCTGGTGCATTATCTGAGCGCACTGGAACAGCTGCCCTGGCGCATGTTCTGGGGAACGGCGCACCTGACTGTCGATGACGATCACATAATAACGCTCACGTTAAGGGTTTATACGCTCAGTCAGGATCAGGCATGGCTCAGTACCTGATTATCCTTTTCCGCTGCCTTGCCGGCCTTTTGCTGATCATCCAGTTTCCGGCCTATGCCGCTGAAAGCGGACGCGATCCGACTTTGCCTCCCGCGCTTCCTGACACTCCGGCCGTCAACAACAGCAATATATCGCCGGTGCAATTTATTTCCATACACGGCAAGCTGCGCACGGCCATCGTACGCGGCGTAACGGTAAAAGTCGGCGACCGAATCAGCGAAGGCCGTATTACCGGTATTACGAGCAACGGAATCTGGGTAAAATCCGATGACGGAAACCGCGAATTAAAATTATTTCCGGACGTAGACAAACGCAGTCACGCATCGAACCCGGCATCGTCGATCCGCGGCATTCAAAGGTAGATTCATGCAAAAAACCGCTCATAATTTCACTTATCGCTTTTTTTACGCATTCGGCACTGCGGCCTTGCTGGGTTTGAGCGGCTGCGCCAGCATACAGCCCCCGCCCGACAATACGCAAGCGATGATCAACAAGGAACTCGACAAGGCGATTAAAAATCAGGTTCCCGTTGCGCAATCCGCCGCAATCAATGCCGCATTGCTGCCGCCGCTGCAAATCGAACTGCCGAAGCTGACTTCCGCCGTCGAACCGCGATTCGATCTGGTCATCAATAACGCCCCCGCTGCGCAGGTATTTATGGGTATCGTGTCGGGCACGCGCTACAGCATGCTGATTCCACCGGACATGACCGGCAACATATCGGTCAGCTTGAAAAATGTCAGCGTACCGGAAGCGCTGGACGCGATACGTGAGCTCTATGGCTACGATTATAAAATCGAAGGCAACCGCATTTTCATCCAGCCCATGACCATGCAGACTCGCGTGTTCAAGCTCAATTACATTTCCGCCCGGCGCAAAGGCAATTCCGATATACGCGTCACCTCCAGTTCGGTCAGCGACACGCCGCAAACGCCGAACGGCGTGCCCAATGCGGTGCCTATGCCGACGCAGTCGCCGACCAACGGCCATTCCGTGCAGACCAGCAAAATCACGACCAGCACCGATACCGATTTCTGGACTTCCTTAAGCGATTCGCTTAAGGACATCATTGGCGACAAGGATGGCCGCAAAGCCGTGGTCAATCCGCAATCCGGCGTAGTGCTGATCCATGCCATGCCGAACGAAATTCATCAGGTGGAAAACTATCTCAAGGCCATGCAACTGTCAGTAGACCGTCAGGTGATGCTCGAAGCCAAGATCATCCAGGTCCAGCTCAACGACAGCTACCAGACCGGGATTAACTGGGCCGCCTTCAACCGCGCCGGGCAGAGCCGCTTTTCCGTCGGCGGCGATCCGGCCAGTCTGGGCGTACCGGGCGGCGCGCCGGTGAGCGGCAGCACGCTGGGCAGCCTGTTCACCGCCGGCATGTCCACCCATCCCGGATTCACAACCTCCGCCGGCTTGCTCAATGTCGCGGCGCAATCCGATAACTTCGCCGCCTTGCTGAACTTTCTCTCTACCCAGGGCCGCACCCGAGTCTTGTCCAGCCCGCGTATCGCAACGCTGAACAACCAGATGGCGATACTGAAAGTCGGTACCGACGATTTTTTCGTCACCAATGTCACCTCCACAGTAACCGGCGTGAGCACCACCACGACGACCGCAACGCCGAACGTAACCTTGCAGCCGTTCTTTTCCGGCATCGCGCTGGATGTCATGC
>JAJYPZ010000009.1:0-2476 GCA_021794855.1 Pseudomonadota bacterium
ATGTTGCCAGCGACGTACGCATCATCGGTCGATTGTTCGAATTGCGCGTAATCGAACCAGTACAGCGCGTAACTGACTCCGAGCAGAACAAATATCAGCCCCGCAATGATCAGCATTAATTTGCGTTTGGCCTTGTTTTCGGGCTTTTGTTGATTATCGTCTGGTCCTGCTTTGTTATCGGCCGGTTTATTATCGTCCGCCGACTTGTTGTCACTACCTGGATTGCCTGCTTTATTTTCCATATGCCACTGCCTTAACGGGTATGATATTCGGTAAGCCGCCTAATGCCTGGATCAGGGACAATGTCACTGCAAACTGGCGCGCATCGAGATCGATCCGAGTCTGTTGCGCGTTCAATAGCGGTATTTCTGTCTGCAATACGGCCAGATAGTCTTCCATGCCGCGCCGGTAACGCAATTCAGCAAGATGCCGCGTACGTTTCAGCGCTCCGACCACTTCCTGTTCGGCCTGCGTTTGCTGTTTCAGGGATCGGAGCGAGACCGAGGCGGCATTTACGTCGCGCATGGCGCCGATTACGGTCTGGTTATACGTTTCGACCGCAATATCGTATTGCGCATAATTTGCCCCGAGATTGGCCCGGAGTCTGCCGGCATCGAATATCGGCAAATGAATGGCAGGACCTACCGTAGCCATCTCGCTGCCACTTTGCAATAATCTGCGCAGTCCCAGACTCTGAAACCCCACCGAAGCGCCTAGATTTATGTTGGGATAAAAATCCGCCCGAGCGCTATCGATCATGGCTGATGCCGACTTGATTTCCAGATTTTGCGCAATGATATCCGGACGCGATCCGATCAAATCGGCAGGAATCGAATCAGGTAAAGCCGGTGCGGCGTCCGAAGTAATATAAATGGCATCGCCGGCCGCAGGCGGCTGTCCCATCAGCGCGGCTATCGCATTTCTATCGAGTTTATCCAGCTCGGACAAGCGGGCTATATCGAGCTTCAGCGTCGCGATCCCGCTCGCATATTGATCCATCGGCAAATCCGATGCGACGCCGTTATGCGCACGCAATTTCAATAAACGCAACAAGCTCTGCTGTTTTGTCAGCATCGCCTGCGCTAGCGCAGTTTTAGCGGCATCGCTTTGCAATTTAAAATAACTTTGAGCGACTGCCACGCTCAAGATCAGACGCGCTTCAGCCGCCTCAGCCCGACTGGCGTCGACTTCGGCCAACGCGGCTTTGAGCGCTGCACGATTTTTTCCCCACCAGTCGAATTCGTAATTGAAATCGAGCGTTAACTGACCCAGATTAAACACACTGCCGCCCAGCGGGGGAGGAAACAGACCCTGAGGGCTCAGTTTTTCCCGTACCGCCGAACCGTTGACATCGAGGGTAGGACTTAAATTCGCACCTGAAATATCTGCCTGCCGCTGAGCCAGACGGATTCTGGCCTGAGCAATTCTGATATCCGGCGAATGCGTCAACGCTGTCGCAATCAGATCGCTTAACTGCCGGTCATGAAAAGCCTCCCACCAGTTCGAATTCCATTGCTGACGGGGATGCTCGGGCAGCGGGATTTTTTTTGCTTCTGCACGCAAGCCGGAAGAATCCGCGCATGAGGCAAGCAAAGAAACCAATATCACTAATCCGACTGTACGCCACATAATCAACTTTCCAGCAAAACGGCAGACATTTGCCATAGGGAATAAATTCGGCAGAAATTCTATTTTACTTTACAAGGTAGTTCATTTAAGTATTGTAACGCACTAAACTACTTTGTCAATTTACTGCGCACTCGCATCTTTTGAAATTTACCGACCGATTCGGCAATTCTGGCGATGTCACGCTCGAATACGCCCCATCTCTTGCTTTTGAATTTTAAAAAACGGGTTTAAAGTATACGATGTCTTGCTGGATAAGGTGAGATAAGCGTAACTTAACCGATATAACGTCCTGCTGTCTCATTCGGGGAAAACCGCCTCTTTTTTGTAAAACTCCGATGAATTAGCGATTATAGTAACGAACAATACCGAATTTTGAAAAGCCCGATATATTAAAAACATGAAATCTAATTTTCCCGACGACGATCAGGATAACGTAAAAATCGATGCAGATCACTCAGTCGGCGAACCGGTTATCGGTGTCGCGCGCTTGATGCGCATGGCGGAAAGCAAGGCGGATCTCTCCCATCTGGTCAATATCGCCGCTTACAATCCGGATGACGCCAACCTGCTCATGAATTTATCCATGATTTTCCAGCTCACCGGCAATCGCGAAGCGGCGTTTGAAATTCAGGGCAAAGCACTCGACCGGCGCACCCTTTTTCATCTGCCGGCGCAAAATCCCCCAGCCTCAATCACCTTGCTCGCCCTGATGCGACCGGGCGACATGATGGACAATACACCGCTGGATTTCCTGCTGGAACAGTCCGACGTCGATCTGGATCTGCTCTACGTTTCCGCCGAGCATCCCTTGCCCGACCCGCCACCGCCGCACTACCTGCCCTACGGC
>JAJYPZ010000009.1:2486-12756 GCA_021794855.1 Pseudomonadota bacterium
AAAACCAGGCCCTGCTCAAACAGATAGCGTCTCGACTAGCCCGCTGGCCGAAACCCGTCATCAACTATCCCGACAAAATCCTGCGCCTTGCGCGCAATCGGGCATCCGCGCTGCTCTCCTCCATCGATGGCGTCGTCATGCCGATCACGGCGCTTATCGACAGAACGACCCTGCTGAAAATTGCCAACGGCGAACGCACTACGGCGGAATTCCTCGAAAACGACCGTTATCCCGTCATCATCCGTCCGCTGGACTCGCACGCAGGGCGCGGGCTATGCAAACTCGACACTCCGGCGGATTTGCACGGTTATTTGCAGACCATGCAGGAAGAAGCGTTTTATGTTTCCCGCTTTATCGATTACAGCGACCAGGACGGCCTGTTCCGCAAATACCGCATCGCGCTGGCGGAAGGTCGGCCGTATGCCTGCCATATGGCGATTTCCGAACAGTGGATGATACATTACAAGAACGCAGGCATGACCGAGAGCGCCGATAAGCGCGCCGAAGAAGCAGAATTCATGACCGGCTTCGACACCGGCTTCGGCCACCGGCACGCCGCTGCGCTGCAAGCGATATACGAACGCATCGGACTCGATTATTTCATCATCGACTGCGCCGAAACGGCCGACGGCAGCCTGCTGGTATTCGAACTCGACAACCGTGGCTTCGTCCACGCCATGGACGCCGTAGAATTATTCCCCTACAAACCGCTGGTCATGAAAAAACTGTTCGATGCGTTCCGGTCGATGCTGGGACGGAAAGTTACCAAAAATTAAAGCTATGGAATCAATCAATTATTTGAGCTCCTCGTTCACGCGCATGTGGAAAACACATGCTACCCGGCATGCAGCAGGCTGTGGTCAATGAGCAGATCGAAGAATATCTCGCACAATTCAAAATCTGCCCTCATCGTGAGAGAGTGGAACAATCCGGTTTTAACCGAACTCGCTTAATCAAATTGCTATATCTTTATGATGAGAGAGCATGAAACTGTTTTCTCAATTCCTGCCGGATCGGCTTTACAAATCAGTTCAGTGGTGACCAGTCGCCTGCTTCGACTCGTTGAGTTCGCCGGACGACCAGCCGCCACCCAGATCCCCGATCAGCGACACAGTGTCGAGCAGGAGTTGCTGGCGCACGTTGAGCGCGCTCAGCTGTGCGCTTAGCGCAGTAGCTTGCGCGACGCTGGCAGTGGTGTAGTCGACGGTGCCGGCCTGGTATTCGTTGAACGCGATCATGGCGCCCTCGGTCGCATCGCGCACGGTGGCGTCCAGCACCTTGGATTGCCGGGCGAGGATGCGTAATCCGGACAGGTCGTTCTCAACATTCTGGAATGCGCCTAGCACCGTGTTGCGGTAATTGGCTACGGTGGCCTCGTAGGCGGCCCGAGCCGCGGCCACCTCGCCATGTCGTAGGCCGCCCGCGAAAACCGTCTCTCCGACATTGGTACCCAGCGACCACACCTGGTTGCCCAGATGAAGCAGCCCGCCCAGTGGCGACTGCGAAAACCCATCAGCCGCCGACAGCGACAGATTGGGGTAGTAGGCCGCAACGGCGACTCCGATGGCGGCATTTTGCGCCGCCATCTGCCGCTCTGCAACAGCGATATCGGGTCGGCGTTGAAGTAAGGTGGTGGGAACGCCGACCGGAACCACGGGCAGACTCGGCAGCTGCGTGCTGTGGGGGATGTAGAGTTCTTCTGGGTTCTTGCCGACGAGTACGGCGATCGCGTGGGCGTATTGCGACCGGGCGACACCCAGTGCGATCAGGCTGGATCGGGCACCCTCCAGTTGGGTACGCGCCATGATGACGTTGGAGGGCGCGACGGTTCCTGCGTTGCCCTGGTCGGCCACCACGCGCAGATATTCCTGGTAGGCATCCACAGTCTGCTGCATTAAATCGATATTGGCATCATTCATACGCAGTTCGATCACTGTCGCGGCCAGCGCGGTCTGCTCGGACAGCGTCGCGTTGGCGAGGATCGCGGCGCTCGCCTGCGCGGTAGCCTTACTCTCCTCGATAGTCCGGCGCACTGAGCCCCAAAGGTCGGGCGCCCAACTCACATCGCCTTCGAGCGAGCCTGCGCTGTTTGTCATTTGGGCAGCGGTCGGGTTGCCGGTTGCGCTGCGCACCCGGCTGGCCGAGCCGCTGATGCCCACGATCGGAAACAGGCCGCTACGCGCTACCTGTATTTCGGCAAGTGCCATCTGGTAATTGGCGTAGTCCGCGCGCACGGTCTGATTGGAGACGATTACCAGCGGTTCGAGCTGGTTGAGCAGCGGATCGTTGAATCCGGTCCACCAGTCGCCCTTGGGAGCATCAGCCGACGGCGTCGCCCGGATCCAGCCAGGCAGTTCCTGGTAGTGCGCGGGTGTGTTTACCGGGGGACGCCGGTAATCGGGGCCAACCATGCAACCGCCAAGCAACAGGGTCATGGCAGCAGCGAACAGGTAGCGGGAATGTTTGATGGTCATGTGTTTGGCTCTGATTGACGGTTCCACGGCAGGCCGGCTGTCCAGATAGCAAGCCGAACGCGCACGCGGTCGAAATAAAGATAGATCACGGGCGTAGTATACAGGGTGAACACTTGGCTGAGGATCAGGCCGCCCATCACGGTGATACCGAGCGGCTGGCGCAACGAGGCGCCCTGGCCGATGCCGATGGCTAGCGGGATCGCTCCCAGTACTGCGGCAGCAGTAGTCATCATGATCGGTCGCCAGCGTAGCACTGCGGCCTGGTGAATCGCATCGCGGGCGGGCACGCCTTTGTCGCGTTGCAGATGGATCGCCACATCTATCATCATGATCGCGTTTTTCTTGACGATACCGATCAGCAGGATGATGCCGATCAGCGCGATGACCGAAAACGGCGTGCCGAAGATCAACAGGGCAAGGGTTGCGCCGATGCTGGCCGACGGCAGCGTCGACAGAATGGTGACCGGGTGTACCGCGTTTTCATATAAGATACCCAGTACGATATACACTGCCGCCAGCGCGGCAAGAATGAGCAGTGGCATGATCGACATGGATTTTGCGTATACCTGAGCCGCTCCGGCAAAACTGCCGTGGATCGACGCCGGCATGCCAAGATGCAGCATCGCCTGATTGATCGCCGCCGTGGCCTTGCTGAGCGAGCCACCGGGCGGCAGGTTGAAGGAAATGGTGGCGGCTACCAGACCGCTCTGGTGACTGACCTGAGTTGCGGTGTGATTGTTGACATAGGTGGCCAGCGCTGAGAACGGCACCATCGTTTCTGCGCTGGTGCTATCCGCGCTGCCGCTGGAGCTGCCGCCTCTGGCGTTGGAAATGGCATTGATAAGCTGATTGGCCTCGGCGTTGGCATTCAGCGCGTTGGTATTGGGCGTGCCGGCCGACACCGCACTGACCGCAGCGTATGTTTGCACAGGGTGCACCGTGCCGCCGGGCATCTGGGTTTGCTGGGGGCCGGTAGGGTTGCCCGCCGCAGTGCTCAGCCAGAGCCGATCGAGCATCTTCGGCGACTGCCAATAGGCAGGTGCCACTTCCATTACCACGAAGTACTGGTTGAGAGGATTATAGATTGTCGATACCGTGCGCTGACCGAACGCATCGTACAGCACGTTATCAATCTGGTTCGGTACAAAGCCGTAGCGCGCAGCGCTAGCGCGATTGAAGTTGATATAGGTCTGCAGGCCGTTCTGCTGCAGGTCCGAGTTAACGTCCTGTATTTGGCCGCCGGCCTTGCCGAGGGTAGTGACCAGCCTGGGTACCCAGGTGAACAGCGAGCTGGCGTTGTCACTGGTCAGGGTATATTGATATTCGGCTGCCGACTGGCGGCCGCCGATGCGCAGGTCTTGCGCCGCTTGCAGAAACAGCCTCGCGCCGGCGACGTGGTTGAGCTTGGGCCGTAACCGCTTGACCACCTCGGCTGCCGACAAATGACGTTGTGCCAGTGGTTTCAATTTGACGAAAACGAATGCGCTGTTGAGCGAGCGGCCACCGGTGAAACCGGCCACCGATGCGACCGCGGGATCCTTCTGTACGATCGCCTGTAACTGAGCCAGTTTCTTCTTCATCGCTTGGAATGAGATGCTTTGATCGGCTATGATCTGGCCGATCAGAATGCCATTGTCCTGCTCTGGGAAAAAGGTCGATGGCACCAGCCGGAACAGGAACACGTTGAGCACGATCAGGCCGATCAGGGTCAAACCCACCGCCAGCGCATGATCAAGCACGGCTGCCAGCGAACGCGCATAGGCGGCTTTGATCCGGTCAGACTGACGTTCGGTCCAACGGGACAGGCGCCCATGTGGGCGATCCTGCTGGCGACGCAGGATGATAGCGGCCAACGTCGGTGTGATCGTCAGCGAGATCAGCAGCGAAAACAGGATCGCGATCGACAGCGTCACTGCAAACTCGTGGAACAGCAGGCCGACTATTCCCGGCATCAACAGGATAGGGGTAAACACCGCGATCAACGACAGGCTCATCGCGATCACCGTGAAGCTGACCTCTGCGCTACCCGCCAGTGCCGCCTCGTGTGGTTCCATGCCGGCCTCGACGTGGCGCATAATACTTTCCAGCACCACTACCGCGTCGTCCACGACGAAGCCGGTGCTGATGGTCAGCGCCATCAACGACAGATTGTCCACGCTGTAGCCGAGCAGGTACATAGGACCGAAGGTACCGATGATAGACAACGGTAGCGCCACCGCCGGTACCAGCGTCACGCGCGGTGATCGCAGGAACACAAACACCACGCCGATTACCAGCAACACCGCGATGAACAAGGTGCGCTCAGTGTCGTGTACCGCGGCGTCCACCGACTGCGAACGGTCCAATGCGATACCAACCTGGACGTCGTGCGGCAGCACGGCTTTGATCGACGGCAGCACCTTGCGGATTTGTGCCACCGTGTTGACGATGTTGCCACCAGGCAGCGGATAGACGATTACCAGTACTGCGTCCTTGCCATTGTAAAGGCCGGCGTTACGTATGTTTTCGGCCGAATCGTTCACCTGTGCCACATCGCTCAGCCGCACCGGTGCGCCATTGCGATAGGCAATGACCAGATCACGGTAAGGCGCGGCCTTACTGATCTGGTCGTTGGAGATTACCTCATAGCGCTGTCCGTTCTGGTCGATATGCCCTTTGGCGCTGTCGGCATTGGCGGCGCTGATCGCTGCGCGCACATCTTCCAGCCCAATGCCGTAACTGCTCAACTGGTCGGGCTGGAGTTCCACCCGCACCGAAGGCAAAGCGCTGCCGCCCAGTGTTATCTCTCCGACTCCGCTCACCTGCGACAGCTGTTGCTGAATCACCGAATCTGCTGCATCGTATAGTTGCGCACGGGTCAGCGTGTTCGAGGTCAGCGCCAGGATTATGATCGGCGCGTCGGCCGGGTTGTACTCGCGATAAATCGGGTTGTTGCGCAGCGTAGTGGGCAGATCGACGCGCGTGGCCTGAATCGCCGCCTGCACATCGCGGGCGGCGCCGTTGATATTCCGGTTCAGTCCGAACTGGATGACGATGTTCGCCGCGCCGACTGTGCTGGTCGAGGTCAGTTCGGTTACGTCGGCAATCGAGCCCAGCCGTCGTTCCAGCGGCGCGGCCACCGTGTCGGCCATGACAACGGGGCTGGCCCCAGCCATGTTGGCCTGCACCACGATGACCGGAAAAGTGATGTTCGGCAGCGGTGCCACTGGCAAGTGGAAATACCCTAGCGCGCCGGACAGTAAAATCGCCACCGCCAGCAGGGTAGTGGCTACCGGGCGCCGAATGAACAGCGCCGGGATGTTCATGGCGCACGCTCGACGACAATAGGTGGCGATTCACGCCGCAAGCGCCGCGACAGCCGGTCAAAATAAAGATAAATCACCGGTGTGGTGAACAGTGTCAGTAACTGGCTCAGCGTCAGGCCGCCGATGATCGCCAGGCCCAGCGGGCGGCGCAATTCAGAGCCGGTGCCAGCGCCCAGCAACAGCGGCAAGGCCCCGAGCATTGCTGCCAGCGTGGTCATCAGGATGGGCCGGAAGCGCAGCAGCGAGGCCTCGAAAATCGCCTCCGCGGGCGATTTGCCTTGCTCGCGCTCGGCCTGCAGCGCGAAATCCACAATCATGATCGCGTTCTTCTTGACGATACCGATTAGCAACACGATGCCTATGACACCGATCACGTCAAGATCATAGCCAGCCGCCATTAGCGCGAGCAGTGCACCGGTACCGGCGGCAGGTAGGGTAGACAGAATTGTCAGCGGGTGGGTGAAACTTTCATACAGCACGCCCAGCACGATATAGACCGCGATCAGCGCGGCAATCAGCAGAAAAACTTCGCTGGAAAGCGAAGTCTGGAACGCTTGCGCCGCGCCCTGGAACGAGGATGTGATCGAGTCTGGCAGATGCACTGCCTGCTCGGCCTGATTCACCGCATCCACCGCATCGCTCAACGATGCGCCTTTGGCCAGGTTGAACGAAATGGTGACAGCCGGGAATTGCGCCAGATGACTGATTACCAATGGAGACTTAGTCACCTTGATCGTGGCGATGGCGCTCAGCGGCACCTGGCCGCTGCTGCTGGTCTGGCTGGGCAAGTAGAGATTACCCAACGATTGAACCGTTGGCAGGCTCGTGGGCTGAGCGACGAGGATCACCCGGTACTGGCTGGACTGTTCAAAGATAGTTGAGACGATGCGTTGACCCAGCGCGTCGTAGAGTGCGTTGTCGACGGTGGCGGCGGTAATGCCGTAGCGCGCCGCCAGTGCTCGGTTCAGATCTACGTCGACGCTGAGGCCATTGTTGTGCAGATCGCTCGTGAGGTCGGTAATCGAAGAGATGCTTTTCATTCGTGCAAGCAGCGCCGGGACGTATTTCTCAAGCGCCGGCTGATTCGGCCCGCGCAGCACGAACTGGTACTGGTTCGGCGACACGTTGGTATCCAGTGTCAGGTCTTGCTCCGGTTGCAGGTACAACTGGATGCCCGGAACGCCAGCCACTTCCCGGCGCAGGCGCCTGGCAATTGCGGCCGCGCTGTCCGAGCGCTTGCCGTGCGGCTTCAGGTTGATCAAGAAGCGCCCATTATTAAGCGTCGTGTTGGTACCGTCGACACCGACGTATGAGGTCACCGAGGTGACATCCGCATCCTTCAGGATCACGTCGGCCAGAGCCTGCTGGCGTTGTACCATGGCGCTGTAGGAAACCGAGTTATCGGCGATGCTGATGGCCTGGATTACACCCACGTCCTGCACCGGGAACAGTCCCTTGGGGATTATGGCATACAGGATGACGGTCAGTATCAGGGTCGCGAAAAACACCAGCAGGGTCAGCGGTTGATGCCGCAGCACTACCTTGAGGGCCCGCTCATACGCGTTCAGGACGCGGTTAAACAGTCGCTCGCTGAATTGCTCGAAGCGGCTGGGATGTCGCTGCGACTGTGGGCGCAAGATGCGTGCGCACAGCATCGGCACCAAGGTAAGCGAAACGATGGCGGAGATCACGATCGTTACCGCCAGCGTCACAGCGAATTCGCTGAACAGACGACCGATGACGCCGCCCATGAACAGTAGCGGGATCAGCACCGCAATCAGCGATACGGTCAGCGATACGATGGTGAAACCGATCTGCCCGGCGCCATCCAGTGCGGCTTGCAGCGCGCTTTTACCTGCTTCGAGATAGCGCACGATATTTTCGATCATCACAATCGAGTCATCGACGACAAAACCGGTAGCAATGATCAGCGCCATCAGCGACAGGTTATCGATCGAATAGTTCAGCTCGTACATCATCGCCAGGGTGCCGATCAGCGACACCGGCACCGAAATGCTGGGGATAATCGTGGCCGGCAGATTGCGCAGGAACATGAAAATCACTACTACCACCAGCAGTACCGACAGCAGCAGTTCGACGGCGGCTTCGTTTACCGAAGAATGGATCACGGCGGTGCTGTCGGAAACAATAGTAACTTTCATCCCCGCCGGCAGAGTAGATTCCAGCTCGGGCAGCTTTTCCTTGATCTGGTTAACTACGGCGATCACGTTGGCGCCAGGCTGGCGCTGGACATTTAGCACGATTGCAGCGGTGTGGTCGTACCAGGCGCCCTGTTCGGTATTCTGCGCTGACTGGGTCACAGTGGCCACGTCGCGCAGATATACCGGAGCGCCGTTCTGGTAGGAAATCACCGAGTCCAAATAGGCTTGCGGGTCCTGGATCTGGTCGTTGCCGTTGATTGTGTAGTCGAGTTCCAGGCCATCGAAATTGCCTTTGGGCTGGTTTACGTTTATGTCCGCCAGCAGCGTGCGCAGATCATCGATGGTCAGCCCGTAGGAAGCCAGCTTTTGGGGGTTGGCTTCGACCCGAACCGCCGGCACATTGCCGCCCGACGGAGTTACCAGACCTACCCCCGGAACTTCGGCGATCTTGGTGCCGAGCCGGTTATTGGCCACGTCCTGCAATTGCGGCAGCGACATTGAGCGCGAGGTAATCGCGAGCGTGAGGATGGGCTGGTCGGCCGGATTCACCTTGGCATAGGTAGGCGGCGCAGGCAGGCCTGCGGGGAGCAGGCTGTTGGCGGCATTGATCGCCTCTTGCACGTTCTGTTCGGCCACATCGAGGTTCAGCGACAGGTCGAATTGCAGGGTGATCATCGATGCTCCGGCTGAACTGTGAGAGGTCATCTGCTGCAATCCGGGAATCTGGCCCAGTTGCACTTCCAGCGGCGCAGTCACGGTGCTGGCCATCACTGTGGGGCTGGCACCGGGGTAAAAGGTCTGCACCTGGATCGTGGGGTAGTCCACCGACGGCAGCGATGATACCGGCAGGTAGCGCATTGCGACCAGACCTACCAGTACCAGAGCGATCATCAGCAGTGTGGTGGCCACCGGCCTGACGATGAACAGACGCGAGATATTCACCTGCCGTTACGCCTCTCGCTCACAAACTGCCAGTGGCGTGTGCCGAGCCGCGCTTGTGTTTGCCAGCGCGCATCGACGCATCAGTCGCCCCGCCTGCTGTAGCAGGCGGGGCGACCCCGGCGGTGTACTTCGTCGATGTAAGATGTATTTTCGCGCCATCGCTGAGTCTATCCATGCCATCGGTGACGACGGTCTGGCCAGCGACGAGACCGGCCAGGATCGCCGTATTCTTGCCGTCGCTGGGGCCTGGCGTCACCTTGCGCACGGAAACGGTTTGATCAGCGTTGACCAGATAAACGTAATCTCCAGGCGCGCCGTTCTGGACCGCCGGCGTCGGCACCAGGACTGTGTGCTGCAGGGTATCGACCAGCAGCTTCACATTGACGAACTCGTTCGGGAACAACACCTCATCGTTATTGGCAAACATTGCGCGCAGGGTCACGGTTCCAGTGCTGGTGGCCATCTGGTTGCCGATGGCGTACAGCGTGCCCGTAGCTAGCCTGGCGGTGTTGTCGCTGTTGTAGACCGTGACCATGAGTTTGGCGCCAGACTGGAAGCGCTGAAGCACGTGACCCAAGGAATTCTGCGGCACGCTGAACTCCACCGTGGTCGGTTTCATCGTGGTAATGGTGACGATGCCCGGTGAGCTCGACGCGGTCACATAATTGCCCGGATCGACCAAGCGCAACCCGACACGGCCGGCTATCGGCGAGGTGATATAGGTATATATCAGATCCAGATCATATTGCGCTATGGCCGCCAGATCAGCCTTCACCGCCGCTTCGTCCTGCTGCACGGTGAATTGCTGGTCATTATAGACCTGCGCGGCAATCGATTTCTGTCCGTACAACTGCGTGTAGCGCGCTAAATCCGCGCGCGCCTGGCCCAGGCTGGCCTGATCCTTGGCCAGCTGGGCTTGCGCCTGCTGCTTGCCGATTTGGTACTGGCGTGGGTCGATCTGGGCCAGAAACTGCCCCTTTTTCACGTCCTGACCTTCTTTGTAACCCACTTCGGTGAGGTAGCCGCTCAACTCCGGTAGCACGACGACGGTGGCGATGGGCGTGACAGTACCCAGTTCGTCGAGCACCTCGGGCATGTCGCCTAGCGTTGCCTTGGCGGCGTTAACCACCTGCGGCGGGGCACCAGATGGCATTTTCTTCCGGCCAAACAGATGGACGGTCACGATGACGATGAGAACGGCAACAACGAGCACAGCCACCAGCAGGCCGATGCGTTTGCGAGGGCGTCCATCCACTTGAGGTATAGGAACAGTCACAGTCAACTCCGGTTATCCCAAAAAGGTAACGTTGAGGCCATTATAATTTGGCTGCAAGTTAGCTGGAAAATGGATTTTGAAGGTATCAATTGCATCTTCAGGCAGATAAAT
>JAJYPZ010000273.1 GCA_021794855.1 Pseudomonadota bacterium
CCGGGCTGGTCAAATTCGACTTCCTCGGTTTGCGCACGCTGACGATTCTGGACTGGGCGATGCATTACGTGGCGCGATTGTCGCCCGACGGCAAAGCGCCGTTCAGTCTGGAGACCTTGCCGCTCAACGACCGGGGCAGTTACGGTTTGCTCAAATCGTGCAAGACTACCGCCGTATTCCAGCTCGAATCGCGTGGCATGAAGGATCTGATCCGCCGCCTGCAGCCAGATTGCTTCGAGGATGTGGTGGCGCTGGTGGCGCTGTTCCGTCCCGGGCCGCTGGAATCGGGCATGGTCGACGATTTTATCAACCGCAAGCACGGCCGGGCGCGGGTCGATTACATGCATCCCATGCTCGAAGGCACGCTCAAGCCGACTTACGGGGTGATTGTTTATCAGGAACAAGTCATGCAGATCGCCCAGATCATGGGCGGTTATACGCTGGGGTCGGCGGATTTGCTGCGGCGCGCGATGGGCAAGAAAAAAGCCGAGGAGATGGCGCAGCATCGCGATATTTTCGTCAACGGCGCGGTGAAAAAAGACGTCGATGCCAAACTGGCGACGAACATTTTCAACCTGATGGAAAAATTCGCGGGCTACGGTTTCAACAAATCGCATTCCGCCGCGTATGCGCTGGTGGCTTATCATACGGCATATCTGAAAGCGCATCATCCCGCTGCCTTTATGGCGGCGACCCTATCCGCGGATATGGACGATACCGACAAGGTGAAGCATTTTTACGAAGATACCCTGGCTCTGGGCCTGGAAATTCTTCCGCCGGACATCAATCGCTCGGGATATCGTTTCGTGCCGGAGAACGAACGGCAGATACGCTACGGGCTCGGCGCGATCAAAGGCACCGGGGAAGCGGCGATTGCCGCTATCGTCGCGGTACGCGATGCGGACGGTCCGTACGTCGACCTGTTCGATCTGGTGCGGCGCGTCGACAAGCGCAGCGTCAACCGGCGGGCGCTGGAATCGCTGGTTCGCGCCGGCGCATTCGACAGTATCAACGATCATCGCGCCGCCTTGCTGGCTTCGGTCGGCATGGCGATGGAGCTCGCCGGGCAAGCCGCCGCGTCGGCTAATCAGGTCAGTCTGTTTGCCGATGACGATCAGCATGCCGATTCGCAACTGAAATTGGTCGAGGTGCCACACTGGCGCGATAAGGAACAGTTGCTGCAGGAAAAAACGGCACTGGGTTTTTATTTCAGCGGGCATCCGTTCGACGCGTATACCCAGGAACTGAAAGCCCTGGTTAAACTCCGCCTGGACAATCTGCAGCCGGGGTCGCAGCCGGTTTTGCTGGCAGGCATTATCGTTTCTCTGCGCACGCAGATGACCCGGCGCGGTAAAATGGCGTTCGTATTACTGGACGACGGTCTGGCGGCTGTGGAAGTGCCGGTGTTCAATGAGGTTTTCGAACGTCACCGCGACTGGTTGAAAGAGGATCAACTCCTGTTGGTGGAAGGCAAAATCAGCAAGGACGATTATTCCGGCGGCGTGAGGATTAACGTCGACAAACTGTACGATATCGCCACAGCGCGGACGAAATTTGCCAAAGTATTGCAGTTGTCGGTGCCGCAACCGATGACGGTCACGCATCTTCAAACTTTATTGCGGCCCTATTGCGACGGCGAAAGCGGCTGTCCGGTACGACTTAAATACCGGTTGCCGCAGGTGCACGCCGAACTGGAACTGGGTTCGGCCTGGCGGGTGATGCTGCACGACGATTTGTTGGCAGCATTGCAGGCCGCATTGGGAGAGGTTGCGGTCTGTTATTGATTCATGGAGGCTGCTTGGAATTTACGTATGTACACCACTCCTATATGAACAATTCACCGCCGGCGCGTTGCATGGCTCCGGCAAGCTTTCCATCAAACGTTGCCAATACAGCCCCCATGCGCAGCGCCAAATCCAAGTACGTAGCGTCATACGCAGTCAGCGTATATTCGCGGGCGAGCGCTATTACCTGATCTTGGCGCGCTGCTGGTGTTGCTTCGTCAACGGCGATTGGCAACCGAGCTAGCCGCGTCAGGTAGTCAATCGTTTGTGCCTCCGTGATGATCTTTCGCCGCTCGCCGACAAGCAGAGCGTTTGCAATTTCGGTCTGCCAGAGTGAAGGCACCGATGCTTCCATTTCGGTTATGGTTTGTAATGCGCGGTCTGCGCAATCAGCTTCGTCCGGCCTCTCGCGTGCGTATATCCACGCTAGCGCCATAGATGCATCGATCACTAAAGTCATCGACGGCCTTCAGCAACCATTTCGCCAATGTCCTGAGCGGTGACGCCTTGCACTTTCTTGAAGGCGCGCATGGAAGCCACCGCAGCATGCACGTCGTAGTGCGCAGCCATTTTGCTTGGAACGAGATCCGCAACAGCTTTTCCCCTTACAGTGATTGTGTAACGTTGCCCATGCGCTACTGCGCGCAGGAGTTCGGACAATTTGGCTTTGGCGTCAAAGGCGCCGACTTCTTGGAACATGATAATCCTTTAAACCTAGTTTGTGACCTAGTTCACTATATAATAGATGCGCATAGAAATCCAGAATTTTTGACAGTTCCGTGTTGTTTGCTGGAAGTCCAGCAAACGGAGGTTTGTTGGATTGCATCTGACATCATAAAAATGTCCTTGTATTACGTTATTCTAAAATTCCTTCCGATATTCAAAGTACAGCGATAATCCCGGATCCGGCGATTGCCCACTTATCTTCCTTGGCATGAAAGCATTCGGCTGGAGGAGTATCTACCGACCCCAAAATGGATTGACTTCCGATAATAACGAATTCGTTTCATTTGTTATCGTAGCCGCTGCACGAATCAAATGTTCGAGTTCGCTTTTTTGCATGATCTGATGATCTCCAATCTTAATTTATTGGGCAAAATGCAGGATACGGGCGAGGCTTGACACAATTGGTTTCCCCGCTCGCTGTT
>JAJYPZ010000274.1 GCA_021794855.1 Pseudomonadota bacterium
TATCCTTCTCCAGCGCACGGGCAAGAGCGCATACCGTACTGTTTTTGATTGCCTGCGCGACCGCTTTGACCGAGGCGAAATCGCCGTTCGATGCGGCGGGGAAGCCGGCCTCGATTACGTCCACCCGCAGCCGTTCGAGTTGACGCGCAATCCTGACCTTCTCTTCCGCGGTCATCGATGCGCCCGGGCTTTGTTCTCCGTCGCGCAGCGTGGTATCGAATATGATTAAATGATCTTTACTCATGAAATAGCTCCCTACATTGGCCGGAACTGCCGGACGTTATCAAATGTCGGCGCGAACATTCCGGAAACCGCAGAAGCCCCGGCGATCTCGCTACCGGCTGCGGTGCCAGCATATCATTTATACACCATTCATTACACGATCCGGCAAATTCGGCTCAAACGATGCTGATTGCAGGAGCGGCCGAAAATTTGATCATGCACGAATAAAAACACATGGGTTTAGCTGTTTATGAATCAGGTGCCGCTTATACCGGCTTGTTATTGTTCCTGTGCAACCATGCCCAGACAGTCATGGCATAACCCGACAAGGCATACAGCGTAACCACTGCAAACAGCATTTCCGGCGGACTGTAGGCGATAAGAACGAATCCCATGGCGATTAAAAACACCACCATGAACGGTACGCTCCGGCGCAGATTGATGTCTTTGCCGCTATAGTAACGAATATTGCTCACCATGGTCAGGCCGGCAAACAGAGTTACCGAGAATGCCAGCCAGTGGGCTTCGCTCCCGCTTACTCCATATTCGTTCATGACCCACACCAGCCCCGCAATCAATGCTGCGGCGGCCGGGCTGGGCAAGCCCTGAAAATAGCGCTTGTCGGAAACCTCGGTCTGGGTATTGAACCGGGCGAGACGCAAGGCGGCACCGACGCAATAAACGAAAGCCGCCATCCAGCCCAGTTTGCCCATGCCTTTCAACGACCATACGTAAGCGATCAACGCCGGTGCGACGCCGAACGATACCATGTCGGACAAGGAATCGTATTCCGCGCCGAACTCGCTCTGTGTATGCGTCAGCCGCGCGACCCGACCGTCGAGGCCGTCGAGTACCATTGCTACGAAAATCGCCACCGCCGCCAGTTCGAATCGCCCGTTCATGGCCTGAACGATAGCAAAAAATCCGGCGAATAAAGCGGCGGTAGTAAACAGGTTCGGCAACAGGAAAATGCCTCTCCGTTGCGCGCGGCGACCGACAAACGGGTTATATTTATATGGGTCTGACATAAAGTTTGCCGGCAATTGCCGCCTCCGGTCGAACGACGCAAGCGCCGCCTGACCGAAGACCGGCTTTAGTTTTTGGTTTGATCGACCAGTTTGTTCTGCTTGATCCAGGGCATCATGTTACGCAGCTTTTCGCCGACGACTTCTATCGGATGCTCCGCATTCTGACGACGTTTAGCATGCATCCCTGCGGCGCCTGCCTTGTTTTCGAGAATAAAGCTCTTGGCGTATTCGCCGTTCTGGATATTGGCCAATGCCTGTTTCATTGCCGCCTTGGCCTCGCCGCCGATGACTTTTGGTCCGGTGACGTATTCGCCGTACTCCGCGTTATTCGAAATCGAATAATTCATGTTGGCGATGCCGCCTTCGTACATCAGATCGACGATCAGTTTGAGTTCGTGCAGACATTCGAAATACGCCATTTCCGGCGCATATCCGGCTTCGGTCAGCGTCTCGAAACCGGCTTTGACCAGTTCCACGCAACCGCCGCACAACACAGCCTGTTCACCGAACAGGTCGGTCTCGGTTTCTTCGCGGAACGAGGTCTCGATCACGCCGCCCTTGGTGCCGCCGTTTGCTGCCGCGTAAGACAAGGCCAGATCGCGCGCTTTGCCAGAGGTATCCTGATGTACTGCGATCAGCGACGGGACGCCGCCGCCCTGCTTATAGGTCGAACGAACCAGATGACCCGGGCCTTTGGGCGCTATCATCACTACGTCTATATTTTTGGCTGGCGTGATCTGACCGTAATGGATATTGAAACCGTGCGCAAACGCCAGCGTCGCGCCAGCCTTGATATTCGGCGCAATGTCGTTGTTATAGACATCAGGTTGCTGCTCGTCGGGAACCAGCACCATGATCAGATCGGCATTTTTTACCGCGTTGCCGACTTCCTGCACTGACAGACCGGCGGCTTCCGCCTTGCTCCACGACGCACCCCCCTTACGCAAACCGACGATCACCTTTACCCCGGAGTCCTTGAGGTTATTCGCGTGAGCATGGCCTTGCGAGCCGTAACCGATGATCGCCACGGTTTTGCCTTTGATCAGCGAAAGGTCAGCGTCTTTGTCGTAATAAACATTCATGTAAAACTTCCTTTTAACAAGATTTTAATAAAATCAGATTTTTAATATGCGTTCGCCGCGACCGATGCCGGAAGCGCCGGTCCTCACCGTCTCCAGAATCGCCACCGGGTCGATCGCCTCGATAAAGGCGTCGAGCTTGGCGCCCGGACCGGTCAATTCTATGGTATAGGTTTTTTCGGTCACGTCGATAATCCGGCCGCGGAAAATATCGGCCATCCGCTTCATTTCCTCGCGGTCTTTGCCGTACGCGCGTACCTTGACCAGCATCAACTCGCGCTCGATATGGCTGCCGTCGGACAGGTCGAGAATTTTAACCACGTCGATCAGCTTGTTGAGCTGTTTGACGATCTGTTCGATGATTTCTTCGGAGCCGCGCGTAACGATAGTCATGCGCGACAAAGTACGGTCCTCGGTAGGCGCGACGGTCAACGATTCGATATTGTAGCCGCGGGCGGAAAACAGCCCCGCCACCCGCGACAGCGCGCCGGCCTCGTTTTCCATCAGCAATGAAATGATATGGCGCATGCTCACAGCTCCTCCGCCAGGATCATTTCCGAAATCCCCGCGCCGTTTGGCACCATCGGAAACACGTT
>JAJYPZ010000275.1 GCA_021794855.1 Pseudomonadota bacterium
CACGTCAGCGCCGGCGATGGCGTTCGACGTCGTCAGTCCGCTGATCACGTAATCCGGCGTGGTGATGCCGGCCAGCGGGACGATAGTGACCGGATCGGGATAGCCGAAGACGTAATTAACGGCGATGCCTTCGATCACGATCCCGGTCGTGGCGCTGGTCGTGTTGCTGCTGAAGCCCCGGCTGATCAGCGTCGCGTGGGCCATGGCCGCCGCGCTTTTGACCGCACCCAGCGCCCCGTTCATTTTCGCCAGCCTGGCATCGCCTTGCAGCGCGGCGAAGCGCGGCAGGGCGATTGCCGCCAGTATGCCGATAATGGTAATAACGACAACCAATTCGATTAACGTGAAACCGGTGGTTTTGCGATGCATGTCTACTCCTGGAAGCCTGCGTAGTAAGAGCAATAAATATGCCATATTAATGTTTTAATGTCATATCAAAAAATCATCAGGTTTTTTAAATTAATTATTTTTAAAAACAATTTATTGCAAGATTTTTTTAAAGTTAATTATTATGATTGGCACTGCCGCTGGCATTGCCTGTCTGACAAAGATCCTGCCGTCCAGCGTCAATTGTTGACAATTCATGGCTTGTTTATTTATGCAAAGCTACCTGTCCCAGATTCCAGATGGGCAGGAAAACGCCCAGCGCCAGCACCAGCACCAAGGCGCCGAGGCCGAGTATCAGTATGGGTTCGATCTGCGAAGATAAGGTTTTCAGTTCGTAATCGACTTCGCGTTCGTACATCTGCGCAATTTCTTCCATCAGATTGTCGATGTCGCCGGTTTCTTCGCCGACCGCGATCATTTGCAATACGACCGGGGTAAAGACGTTGGCGGCGGCCGAGGTGCGCAGTATGCTTTCGCCGCGTTCTATGCCGTTGCGCATTTGCTCGATGCGCCCGGCGATGTAGGTATTGTCTACGGTCTGTGCGACTACGCTCAGGCTCTGGATGATGGGTACGCCGCTTTTGCTGGACAGGGCAAAGCTGCGCGCGAAACGGGCCAGCGTGCCTTTGAGGACGATTTTGCCGACGATGGGAAACCGCAGCCGCAATTTATCCCAGCGATAGCGACCTTTTTCGGTGCCGGTATAGAGTTTGAATGCCGCGCCGGTGCCGATCAGCCCGGCCAGCAGCAAAAACCAGTAATGCACCATGAAGCTCGAACTGTCGATGAGAATTTGCGTCATGAACGGAAGTTTGGCGTTAAAGCCGGCATAGACTTTGGCGAAGGCGGGGATGACAAACAGGTTGATCACGGCGATGGCAATGACCATCGCGATCACTACAAACATCGGGTAGCGCAGGGCAGAACGCACGCGGTTACCCATTTCGCGCTCGAATTCCAGGTGGTCGAACAGGCGCAGAAACACTTCCTCCAGCCGGCCGGTCATCTCGCCGACCCGGATCATGCTTAGATAAAACGGCGTAAAGATATCCGGATGGCGCTGCATTGCGGCCGACAGTTCGCGTCCGGCGTCCAGCGATTCGCGCAAATCCTGCACTATCCGGGCAAATGAACCGTTGGTAGCGGATTCTTGCAGCCCCGCCAGGCCTCGCATGATCGGAACTCCGGCTTTAAGCAGGGTATAGAGTTGGCGGCTGAACATTTGCACATCGAGCGCGGTGATTTTTTCTTCCGTCAGTTTGCGCCACCAAGTATCGGTCATCAGGTTGACGCTGGGAGCCGCGGTCGCCTTGATGTCGATAGGCGTCATTGCCGTATTGATTAGCAGTTCGGCAATATTGCTGCTATCGCTGCCTTCGAGCGTGCCCTGAACTAGTTCGCCCTGAGCGTTGCGGGCTTTGTAAGCAAAAAATGGCATCGTTTTATCCCGGTAGCGGCGTCTTTATGAGCTGGTTTTTGCCGGTTTGCCATTTGCCAGAAACGGTTTGCCAACTTTATTATAGACTTCCGGATACATGATTTTCATTCTCGTTAAGCCTTGTTGCATTCTTTTTTTCCAGCCTGCTCCCCGGGACTCTGTTTCACGCCACGCAATAGTGATCGTATCTATATCGTTGTCGGCATAAAAATCGATAATAGATGCTGCTTGGGTTATATCCTTGTTCGACTTCGGATTGCTTACCCCGCGTTCAACGGCGACGATCAGTTTATGGACTGCAAATAAAGCAGGGTTCGGGATATTGACCCCTACGGCACCGAAGCCCGTGGAAGATATAACTACGGATCGGCGCATGTCTTCCAAGGATAACTCCATAAATTTTAGCGGTTCTAATGAAATTCCCATATCCTTAATGAAAACAGGTGCGGCGGACAGGCCGGTTGACGGTGTAAGAAAATCGATACGTTCGTTTTTTGATGACGGGTTGATATACGATTCTCCGTGTTTGCCGTCAAAACTCGATAAGGGTATTTTTCTGGATAAATGAATACATAATTAACCGGATGCGGTATTTTAATCGCCATGAATTTAGGTAAATTTAGTATAACTTATATTTTGTATCAGCAAATCTATTGTATTTAAATAAATTATTAATTTGTTTTCGATGAAAATCCAGTATAACTTTTCTTGAATCCGTAGCGAATGCGCGATTGTGGCTCCTGCTGCGAGCGAGCATTAATCGTCGAACTGATTGCTGACACGCATTGCTTCGACCGGTGTAGTTTTGCCTGCGGCAGCGAGATTGGCGGCTTGCCGCCCCAGCGTGTTGCCCGCCATCTGGGTTTCGGCGGCACCGATAAACGCAGCGGGATCGGCGTGGCTTGCCGCCTCGGCAACGGCATTAGTAATTTCGAGCATTTCATACACGCCGATCCGGCCGCGATAGCCGGTCTGATTGCAATGGGCGCAACCCCGTCCTTTTTGATACGAGGGGCTCATGTCGATGCTGGGCAAATGATTGTTGAGCCAGATTTGTTCGGTGGG
>JAJYPZ010000276.1 GCA_021794855.1 Pseudomonadota bacterium
CTAATATTTGTACAATAAATTTCAAAAGGAATGTTTTATGGAAGCGATTACGTACAGCCATACCCGCCAGCATCTGGCCGAAATCATGAACAAGGTCGCGGAAGATCGCTCACCCGTGTTGATTACGCGGCAAACCGGAAATCCGGTCGTGATGATGTCGCTGCAGGATTATAACGCCCTGGAAGAAACGGCGTACCTGATGCGCAGCCCGAAAAACGCGAAACGCCTTATTGAGTCTATCGAACAATTGGCGACTCAAGGCGGCCAAACCAGAGAACTGGCTACCGATGCCGATTAAATTTTCGGATCCGGCCTGGGAAGACTACCTGTTTTGGCAGACAAAAGACAAGGCCGTTTTAAAACGGATTCATGCTCTGTTGCGCGACATCCAGCGCACTCCGTTCGAAGGGATAGGGAAACCGGAACCGCTCAAACATAATCTTGCCGGTTTCTGGTCTCGTCGCATCGACGAACAACACCGGCTGGTTTACGCAATGCAAGACGATACGATTCTGGTTGCTCAGTGCCGTTATCATTATTGAATTCGACAATAATTTTGGCTACCCCTTAATATCCTGAAAACAGGCTGGACGATAATAAGCATTAGGTGTACATTTTTATGCAAGATAAAATGTACAGAGAACTTGCCATGAAACAAATTGCCTTTACCGAACTACGTAACCACGCAAAAGCTTTTTTTGATTTAGTGGAAGCGGGCGAAGCGATTTGTATATTACGCAACGGGAAACCGATTGCTGATATTGTGCCTATTGTTCCCGATCTTCCTTCATGGAAACGCAGAATCGCACAACCATTGATTTTAGACGGAATTTCAATCAGCACAATGATACTCGAAGACCGCAGGTCATAAAATCATGAAATTTTTCCGATGCAGAAAACACGTCCAAGCAATCTGATATAATTTTTCTAATGGCACCAACAGTACTTCGTAAAGGTTCATTTCGTTTATTTTTCTTTTCTCGCGAAGAGCCCCGTATGCATATTCATGTTTCCCATACGGACGGCGAGGCGAAATTCTGGCTTGAGCCAAAGATTGAACTGGCAATGAATCAAGGTCTTACAATAAAACAACTCGGTGCAGCGTTATTATTAATCGAACATCATCGTGAGGAGATTGTTTATGCTTGGCATATCCACTTCGGCAATTGAGGTTTCTTTGATCTCGAATAAGGGGTTTTGGTTGCTAGTGGAAGACGAAGAGCTTTTTGTTCCTTACTCCGAATTCCCCTGGTTCAAGCACGCAACCATTGAACAAATCGTATTAATTGAACGACCCACCAAAAATCATCTTTACTGGCCCTTACTGGACATCGATTTGTCGGTTGAATCCATACGCGACCCAGATCGGTTCCCTCTCATTTCCAAGCCTGCCCGCTAATCTGCCCCGGCGAACGACTGCCAGCGCCGGTCCGTCCAGAACATCCCTGCCGCCAGCAGTAACAACCACAATCCACCCAGAGCATAAGCGGCTGGCGCAGCCATTCTCAGCATCAACATAGCTACCGCGCCGCTCGTCAGCATCAGGCCGTATTCGACCAGCGCCGTGCGCCGGTGGCTCCAGCCCATCCGGATCAGGCGCTGGTAATAATGCTGCTTGTGCGCTTGCCAAACTTTCTCGCCGCGCAAGCCGCGCCGCGTCAGGGTCACGGTCGCATCAAGCACGAACGGCGCGAACACCAGCAACGGAAACCAGACCGGCCATGCCTGCCGCACGATGCCGAGCAAACCGAATGCCGCCGCCAGGAATCCCAGCGGAATCGAGCCGGCATCGCCCATGAAGACCCGCGCCGGAGGAAAATTGAACAACAAAAAACCCAGCGCCGCAACCGCAACGACCGCCGACGCGACAGCGAGTCCGACTTCTCCCTGATACGCCCATACCAGCGCGTAGACGGCGAAACCCGACACCGCCATGCCGCCGGCCAGACCGTCCGCGCCATCCATGAAATTATACAGATTGGTCATCCACACCATCAGCAATACCGCGACTACGGCCCATCCGGGAGCGACGCCCAAAGCCAGCACCAGCCAGCAAGCGATGACGCCGTGCACCAGAAACCGCACTGCGGCAGGCAAGCCGTAGCGGTCATCGAGGAACGACACCGCTATCAGCGCCGCCGCTCCCGCCCAGACCGGCACGGGCAGGGCCGAACCCGCCAGCGCCCAGCCACAGGCAACGCCGGTCGCCACACCCAGACCGCCGGTGCGCGGTATCGGCGCGGTATGCAAGGAGCGCTGGTTGGGCAGATCCATCGCCAGACGGGCGGCGTAACTGCCGGAAAACAGGCGCACCGCCAATACGCTGATAATCAGGGCGAACAGCACTGCCATCAAGATAATTCCATAAAGATGACCGAATGCGGTCGAACCCCGATCATTATGCCCAACCTCGTCGATCGATCTCGGCAGTCAATTTATTTGCTGCGGCAGCCAGCACAGGCACAAATTCATGAGCCGTTTGCAGCGCGCTGACAAGCACCGCCAAATCTTCTACGTATTCGTGAACCATCTGGTTTCTGATTTGACGCATGACCAGCCACGCTTCGGTAGACTCAAGCAACCCTAAACGCTCGGCGCGGTCTAGATTATCGATAGCCGCACCCGGCGTTTCCCCCAGCGCCGCAAGCAGCAGAGGCAGCAGTTTATCGCCTATCGTATCTTGCAGACGCCCGAATCTGCCGACAAACGCTTCCACCCGCTCCGCCAATTCGAGATCGGTTTCGAGCGATGCGGCGCGGTCTGCGCTAAACGGCACATCAAACAGTCTTTGATCGGTACTGACAAGATGCCGGCATTCCTTACGGACGACTCGCGTCAGGAATTTCATCTTCATTACGCTATTTCCTTGTTGAGAG
>JAJYPZ010000277.1 GCA_021794855.1 Pseudomonadota bacterium
ATCTCGCATAAATTGCCTGCCGAAATGCGTATTCTTGCCGCTTCATCCGATCAGCCTGGATTGTCGCCCGGTGCCCGGCTGGTATTCAATCCCAGCGGGATCAATCTGCCTTTCGATATTATATTGATGAAACGGCGGCTCGCGATGAAAATATCCGGCGATACGATGAACCGCATGAAGGTAGGATCATACCATCTTGGACCCTAGGCATTCCTGTCGGCAGGGCGGGTTTACCCTGTTTGAAGTGATGATAGCGCTGGCGATCATTGCTATTGCGCTGGCTGCCGCGCTGCGCGCCGCCAGCCTGGGCACCGACAGCGCCATCGAACTGAAAACGCGTACGCTGGCGGCGTGGGTGGCGCAGAATCGCATGGCTGAGCATGCTGCTTTGGCCGATTGGCCGGCTATCGGAAATTATACTGGCATCGAAAATCAGGCCGGCACGGATTTTATCTGGCGAGAAACGGTCAGCGCAACGCCTGGCACCAATTTCCGCAGACTCGAAATCGATGTGTTTTTAAAAAGCGATCCTTCCCATCGGGTAAATAAATTGTTCGGCTATCTGATCAATCCGCTGGTAATGAAATGAAACAGCGCGGATTTACATTGATCGAATTGCTCGTCGCCATGGTGATTTTCGCCTTGCTATCGGTAATGGCATACCGGGGCTTGAACGCAGTGATCGATGCGCGGGCGCGGGTAGCAGCCGAAAGCCGGAAATGGCGGGATTTATCGCTGTTTTTTGCCCGCCTTGAATACGATGCAACGCATCCCGCGCGTCGTCCTGTACGTAATGCGGATGGATTGCTCCAGCCCGAATGGGTGGGCAAGACCAGTTATATCGGCCCTGACGACGCCAATCTTTATGTCACGGTAATGGAAAGTTACGGTCAGGGTGCGACGAGAACAGGCTATCGCTATAATCGGGGCGCGATAGAAGAACTGATCTGGCCGAGTCTGGATCAGGCTCCGCGTGAGCAGCCGTCGATATACCCTTTGTTGCGCGGGATTCAGGAATTCAGTTTGCGCTATCTGTCCGCGGCTAATCAGTGGGTCGATACCTGGCCGCTACCGGGTCAGATCGGGGGTTTGCCCAAGGCGCTTGAAGTTACCGTGCTGCTTGACTCCGGCGAGCGGCTGACGCGGATGTTCGCGCTGCCATGAAGCGGCAAGCTGGCGTTGCGGTAGTGATGGCGATCTTGATCGTGGCATTGGCGGCGACCGTCGCTTCGGCTTTGATGTGGGAACAGAATCTATGGCTGCGCCAGGTTGAAAACGATCAGGACAGGGCTCAGTCGGAAATTATTGCCGTCAGCGGCACCCGACTTGCCGCGGCGATATTGAACGCAGATACGAGAAATATCGATTACCTTCAGGAAGCCTGGGCGCAACCGCTGCCATCCTTGCCGGTAGAGAGCGGGACGATAAGCGGATTTATTCAGGACCAGCAAGGACTGTTCAATCTGAATAACCTGGTCAATAATGGCAAAACCGACCAGAAACAGAAAGTGAAATTTCAGCGTTTGCTGGCTCTTCTTGGCATGCCGATTGAACTTGGCAATGCGCTGGCGGACTGGCTGGACGCTGATAATGAAATTCAAGGTCCGGGAGGAGCGGAAGATGCCTATTATCTGGGCTTGGCGCAACCTTATCGCGCCGCCAATCGCATGCTGACCGAAGTGGGCGATCTCGGGCAGGTCCGTGGTTTTGACCGGCAGCTGGTCGAACGTCTGCGGCCCTTTGTGACGGTATTGCCGCGCCCGACCACGATCAACGTCAATACGGCGCCTGCCGAAGTCCTGTGCGCAATGATCGACGGTTTGACGCTGCCGCAGGCGAGAACATTGACCGCCCTGCGCGACAGAGCCCCTTTCGGCACTATCGGCGACTTTCGCTCCGCGCTGCCCGGATTGGATATTACCGTAGCCGACAGCGATTTTTCTGTCGCCAGCCAGTTTTTTCTCGTCACCGTCTCTACCCGTTTTGGTCGTGCCAGTACTACGGTATGGACATTGCTCGATCGGGAGAGCGGTTTTTGGCCCGGCATCATATGGCAAAAATCTTCATGACTACGCTAAAACTTTATTCCGACTGTAGCGGCGACCATTTCGAATGGGCATCTTTCGATCAGGATGGCCGGCTTATCGATACCGGAACCGGCGATCCGCCACATGCGTCGAAGTGCGACGTCATACTGCCCGCGTCTTTGGTGCTATTGATCCGGGCACGGCTGCCTAAGGCCAACAGGCGCAGGCAGGCAGCTTTGCTGTCTTTTATAGCCGAAGAGAAAATCATCAGCGAACCGGAAGCCAATCATATAGCTCAAGGCGGTTATTTTTCCGACGGTACGGTTGCGCTTGCCGTTATCGAGAAAGCATGGTTGATCCATTTGCTGGAGCAACTCAGATTACGTCACCTGCTCCCGTCCAGAATAGTGCCGGAAACGCTGCTGCCTGTGCTTGAGCCGCAAAGTTGGGCATTGGTCTGGAACGGAAGCGGCGGTTTCCTGCGGACGGGGGATTATTCCGGCACGGTACTTGACGGCAGCAGCGATAACTCGCCTCCGGCCGGGTTGAAACTGGCTTTGCGTAGCGTCGATCGCCCGCAAAAAATAGTCGTGCACGTGTCTAACGCCAATGTTCCGGATATCGACCGCTGGTCAGCGCAACTGGGCGTGGATATCGAACGCGGCGATGACTGGGACTGGAAAGCCGGCCGCGATAACAATGCCGTCAATCTTCTGCAAGGCGAATTCGGTCCGAAACAGATCGACTGGTCATGGCTGCCCAAGTTGCGTCCCGCCTTGATCATGCTGGGATTGATGCTGGGCATGCAGTTTTTCGGAATTCTTGCCGATTGGGCATTGCTG
>JAJYPZ010000278.1 GCA_021794855.1 Pseudomonadota bacterium
CAGGCCGATAACTTTGGCTGCCAGCACTACCATTTCTGCCGTCTCGGAGTGAACCTGATCGGTCACGTCGTAGGCGACATTGCCTATGCGCTGGACGATGACGCCAGTGCCGACATCCGGCACCGAATCGGCCGTATAACCCTGTCGGGCCAGTTCGAGCACGCCGGCCGAATCGATACGGATGGGATTGAGCGGATGGTTTTCGCTATAACCGCGACGCGGATCGGTATTGAGCTGCAAATCGACCAACTGGCGTACCGTCGATACGCCGTCGCCGGTGACTGCGGCAATTTCACCGCGGGCCGCTGCGATCAATTTGTTGCCGATAACGAGTAGCCGATGCTCCAGTCCGTGTATGAAACGCTCTACAATGACGCCGCTGTCCTCACCGACCGCAACTTCGTAAGCCGCTTCGATTTCTTCGCGTTGGCACAGATTGGTGAATACGGCCCGGCCGTGATTGCCGGCGCAAGGCTTGACCACTACGGGCAAACCCAGCTCTTCTGCAGCTTCCCACGCCATGGTCGCACTCGTTACAGAGTAGCCGTCGGGAATGGGTATGCCGCAATTTTTCAGCAATTGTTTGGTCAGCGACTTGTCCTGCGATATGGTTTCTGCAATGGCGCTGGTCCGGTCGGTTTCCGCCGTCCAGATGCGTCGTTGCGCCGCGCCGTAGCCCAGTTGCACCAGATTGCCGCCGTTCAGGCGAATAGCGGGTATGTTGCGTTCGTCGGCGGCTTCCACGATGCTGAATGTGCTCGGCCCCAATAACAGCGATTCCGCCATTTCGCGCAGTTGGCCGATGGCATCTGCGACATCGAACGGCCGGTCGTCCATCGCGGCAAGTACCAATTCCCTGGCAAAATGAAGACTGGTCAGCGTAATTTTTTCATGCCAGGCGCGAACGACGACTTTGTAGACCCCTCGCCGGTCCATTTCTCGGGCTTTACCGAAACCGCCGGGCATACCGGCAAGATTTTGCAATTCCAGCGTGACATGTTCTAGGATATGCGCGGGCCAGGTTCCTTCGCGCAAGCGCTGCAGAAAGCCGCCGTGAATATCGAGACTGCAGCGATGTTCGATCAGGCTGGGTAAATAAGCGGTCAGGCGTTCGTAAAAGCCAGGTATGGTATTGGACGGCGAATCTTCCAGGTCGCCTATGTCTACCCAGGCTTCGATTACCGGGCGGTATGTCCAGATATTCGGGCCTTTCAAAGACATAATGCGCAAAAAAATCATATCGCGTTTGGAAGTATTCATCGGCGGTCAGTCGGTTTTTATTAAAATAATTTGCAGGGAGCGTGATGCAGGCAAAAGCAAAGCTATGCTTTACCCGGCAAAGCGCGTCAATGGAATTCAGTAAGTTGTAAGTTTAAGTTAAAATGATGTACTGGGAGATAACGCACCAGCAAAATTTACGTTTACTTGTGGTTTTAATATAACAGTGCATCCTATCGTTACATCCAATTTGAAACTGTCCGCCGATTTTCCCGCGCCCTGGCGCGATACGCTTGCGCAACAGTTGTTGCCGGACGAGCAGGTATTGAGTTTTATGCCGCTCGACCTGAATATTAATTTATATTTTACCTCAGGTCTGCTGGTCCTTACCAATCGGCGTTTGCTTTCTGCGTACGAAGACGGATTATGGCATTCCTGTTCGTTGAAGACCGGGTTACGCCTGCATCAGCGGGATCATGCCGGCGCCGGCAGCCTGGATCTGGACGATACCGACCAGCGTCTAGCGACCTGGCATTACACACTCACTCATCAGTTTGCCGCGCAACGAATGATCGCGGCTTTCGATGCTGTAACCTTGCCGGAAGACGAAACCCAGGCCGGCGGTGAGAGTTTGTGCGTCAGTTGCCAGACAGCTTTGCCAGCCGGCGAAGAGGAGTGCCCGGTTTGCCGGCAAAATGCGCCCGTCGCGCCGGATACCTGGGCATTGCTGCGCTTATGGCAATTCGCGCGACCATATAATATGCAATTGATCCTGGGGTTTTTGCTAACGCTGGGCGCTACCGCCGCGACGCTGATTCCTCCGTATCTGACTATGCCGTTAATGGATAAGGTATTGATTCCTTATCAAAACGGAATCCATGTTCCGTTGACCCGTATTGCCGGGTATCTCGGTGGTCTGTTGCTGGCGGCCATCGCCGCGTGGGGATTGGGATGGGGCAGGACATACTGGCTTGCTCGCGTCAGCGAACGGATATGCATGGATTTGCGTCTGACCACTTACGAACATATGCACAAGCTGTCACTGGCATTTTTTGGCGGCAAGCGGACGGGCGATTTGATTGCCCGCGTCGGCAGCGAAACCGACCGCGTCTCGATATTTCTGTCCCTGCATCTGCTCGATTTCGTTATCGATCTGCTGGTGATATTGATGACGGCGGCGATACTCGTGTCCATCAATTTCTGGTTGGCGTTGGTGACATTATTGCCATTGCCGCTGATTCTCTGGCTGATTCACCGGGTACGCGACACGCTGAGCGTAGGGTTTGAAAAGGCCGACCGGGTCTGGGCCGAGATGAGTAATGTATTGACCGATGCGATTCCGGGTATACGCGTCGTCAAGGCATTTGCCCAGGAAAAGCGGGAAATCTCCCGCTTCCGCGACGCGAATCTGCGCAATCTGGCGATTAACGACCGGGTAAACGGGGTATGGTCGCTGTTTACGCCGTCGATCACCTTTTTGACGGAAATCGGATTGCTGGTGGTTTGGATGTTTGGCATCTGGCAAGTCGCGCACAAGCAGATTACGATCGGGATGCTGACAGCATTTCTGACGTATATCAGCCGCTTTTATGCGCGGCTGGATTCGATGAGCCGGATCGTTTCCGTTACGCAAAAAACCGCTGCCGG
>JAJYPZ010000279.1 GCA_021794855.1 Pseudomonadota bacterium
TTGCTGGAGGTGACGTAGGGATAGGTGCCGTGGTCGATATCGAGCAACGTGCCTTGCGCACCTTCAAAGAGCAGGTTATCGCCGCTGCGGTTGGCCTCGTAGAGCAGGCGCGGCACATCGTCGACCATGGGTTTGATGCGTTCAGCCAGTTGCAGGGTGGTTTCCAATGTTTCGGTGAAATCGACGATCTCGGCATGGAAATAGTTCTTCAGGATGAAATTATGATAATCCAGCACTTCGCCTAATTTTGCGGCAAACCGTTCGCGGTGGAAAACATCTTGCAGGCGGATGGCGCGGCGTGCGACCTTGTCCTCGTACGCCGGCCCGATACCGCGTCCGGTGGTGCCGATTTTAGCGATGCCTTTGGCCAGTTCGCGCGCTTTGTCGATGGCGACGTGATAGGGCAATATGAGCGGACAGGCAGCCGATATTTTCAGTCTGCTGGCGACGTCGACTCCATGTTCCGCCAGCATGGCCATTTCTTCCAGCAGTGCGGTAGGGGAGACAACGACGCCGTTGCCGATGTAACAGGTGACCTTGTCGCGTAATATGCCGGATGGAATCAGATGCAGAACGACTTTCTGGCCTCCTACGACCAGAGTGTGACCGGCATTATGGCCGCCCTGAAAACGTACTACGCCTTGCGCGTGATCGGTGAGCCAGTCCACGATCTTACCTTTGCCTTCATCGCCCCACTGGGTGCCGATGACGACGACATTTTTACTGTTAATCATGTTTGCTTGATATGAGTTGATTAAATTAAGGGGTTTGCGGACGCGATTCAATTACCCAATCGCCTGACGTGTTCTGTTTTAAAAGCCTATCGTAATCGTATTCATGCCGATGATCGTCGTGACCCGGCAAATCGACGATAACGATTTCTCCGGCCCCGCGCAATTCGCTGATTTTTTCTGCCAGCCCCGCATTCTTGAGGTAGGGTGCAAGTATGGCGCGATTCCCGGGAGCGCGCCAGAAATGGCTGGCGATTTCCCTGAGATCCAGACTGAAGCCGGTTGCGGGACGAGCCCGGCCGAAACTCTTTCCGACTTCGTCGTAGCGGCCGCCTTGCGCCAGCGGCTTCGGATGATTACGGGTATAAAGGGCGAAAATGACGCCGCTATGATAATGATAGCCGCGCAGATCGGCAAGATCTATGTTTATTTTTGCATGACCCTTGATCTCGTTGGTGATGGCGCGCAATTCTTCCAGAGCCTGGCTGATATTGAGCTGGCTCGGTAGCTGGCGGAAAGCTTCGTCGAGCACTTCCGTGCCGCCGTATAAAGTGGTTAAGGCGCAAAAGGCATTTTGCAGCGACGGTTCGAGGTGTGCGGTCAATGCGCGGATAGCGCTTGCATCCTTGATCTGCAAAGCGGCGAACAAAGGAGCCGCTTCTTCTTCGCCCAGCCTGGCATATTCCAGCAAACCCCTGAAAACGCCGACATGGCCGATGTCGAGGTACAAATCGTCGGCACCGGTCAGTTTTAATGCGTCGATCATGAGTTTCTGGATCTCCACGTCCGCTTCGTAGCCGGTATGGCCGTAGAGTTCCGCACCGACCTGCATCAGTTCGCGCGAGCGATGCGTGCCGTCTGGCAGGGTGTGGGCTACCGAACCGGCATAGCACAGGCGGGTCACGCCCTGCCGGTTAAGCAAGTGAGCGTCGATCCGTGCGACCTGCGGCGTGATGTCGGCGCGTAATCCCATCGTTTTCCCCGAAATTTGATCGACGAGCTTGAACGTTTTCAGATTCAGATCGCTGCCGGCGCCCGTCAAGAGCGAATCGATATATTCCATTAGCGGCGGCGTAACCAGTTCGTAGCCGTGCAGGCGGAACAGATTCAGAATGCCGCGGCGCAGATTTTCCATCCGCAGGGCGACGGGCGGCAGCTGGTCTTCCAGGTATTCAGGCAATAACCAGTTATGCATTTGACGACTCGATGCTTAAGGATTGGTACATATGCACTCCGTTTTTAATTGTGTTTTTAATCGGTTATTTGGCTGCTTTAGGGGATTTCATATATTTAAAGAAATCTGTGTTAGGTTCGAGCACCAGCACATCGGTCTTATGATTGAAGCTTTCCCGATAAGCTGCCAGACTGCGGTAAAAGGCATAGAATTCGGGGTTTTGCGAATAAGCCGAGGCGTAAATGGTACTCGCCTGAGCATCGCCTTCGCCTTTTACCTGCTGGGCGTCGCGATAGGCGTCGGCAATTATGATCTGCCGCTGACGATCGGCATCGGCGCGAATTTGCTCGCCCTGGGCAGCTCCCGTCGAGCGCAGTTCGCTGGCGACGCGTTTGCGGTCGGCTTCCATGCGCTTATAAACCGAGGCGCTGACTTCCGGAGGCAGATCGATATGCTTGATACGCACATCGACGACTTCGATACCGATTTTGCGGGCATCGTCATCGGCCTTGCTGCGCAGTTTGGCGAGAATGTCGTCGCGTTCGCCCGTGACCACATCGTGGATGTTACGTTTCCCGAGTTCGGCGCGCAAACCGTCATTGATGGTTTGTTGCAGGCGCGTCTGCGCCCGCGTTTCATCGCCGCCGACGCTGACAAAATATCGCTTGGCGTCAACGATACGCCATTTGGCAAAATAATCGACCAGCACATTTTGTTTTTCGGCAGTGATAAAACGGTCGGGGTCGACCGGATTCAACGTCATGATCCGCGTGTCGAAATAGCGTACGCTTTGTATTAGCGGAAATTTGAAATAGAGTCCGGGTTTCTTGTGTATGGCGACGACCTGCCCCAACTGGAATACCATGGCATTCTGACGCTGATCGACCGTAAACAGCGTCATGCTGGCCAATAACAGCAGGCCAAGAATAATGATGACGATTGTATTGACGTTT
>JAJYPZ010000280.1 GCA_021794855.1 Pseudomonadota bacterium
CACGCCTCTGCGCAAAACTTCGGGCGACTGGCGAGCGCTCGTCACCTGCTGAAATATCGCCAGCTCGGCCGTCCGCAAGGCGTTGAGCCTGCGCTCCTGATTGACGCTCAGAGATAGTGCGGCAAGGCTGGTTGCCGTATTATCGAAATTCTTGTGCTCCCGGAAATACCCGTCCAGCAGCGATGCATCGCCGAGGATCAGCGACAACCGGACGCTGCGCTCCATAGCCGCAACTTCATCGACCAGATCACGGCTGCCGTGAGCAATCAATTCCGCCTGATATACCGTATTTCTGCTTTGTTCCGCCATACGGTCGATAGACATGGCGCTGTAGATCAAGGCAAAAATAAGCGGCAAAGCAACCAGCAAGAAACCGATCAATATCAATTTCAGAAATGACTTGGGATAATGCCGCAATATACGATGCAGAGCATTATCCGGTCCGTCGGACGATCCGGCCGGTTCCGTGTCGATGCTCATTTCAATTCCTTTTTTCGGAAATTTATCGGTGTATCCTGTTCAAATTTACTCTATTGTGCACAAATCTCCAACACGTCGCCATGCTAAATTTCCGTGCCCGATTCATGCAGATCTCGCATACCGTTTCCGCGTGCAATTTTTGCCATATTTAACGCCTTAATACGCAATAAATTGCCGACTTAGGTTTTATCTTGCCGACTCCGTAATTTTCGCAAAACAAGATCTTGTGCATCGTAAGCGACACAAACAGATAAAGAGGTCTATAATTCTTTTAATTTCAGCGCAGCTATGATAATCTTTCCAACCATACGTTTTGCCGCCAGCGATCAACACAGGTTTCGATACGACTTGCAGGATCGCCGCATATCCGGTTTTTAATGCGAAAGGATACAATTTATGCCGAACAGCACTTATCTGCGCAATAACGATGCCCCTTTTGCGTTGCTCGATGAGGATGGTATCAAGTCCGCCGAATTGCACCACGATCCCTACGATTACACATTTATCGATCAGGCTATCAGCCCGCGCTTCAAGGATGACGTATTAGCCGATGCCCCGCGCATTCCTGATCGCGGCAGTTACGGATTGCCGAGCCTACGTTACGGCCCGCATTTCGGCGCAGCAATAAACGACTTGCTCAGCGTGCGCTTCCGCCGTCTGGTCGAACAAAAATTCGACACCGACCTGAGCGCATCTCCGCCGGTGATCGTCATGATGGGCAATACGACGGGCCACTATAACGAAGGCTACGCGCATACCGATTCCAGGCACAAAATCATTACCGTTCTGCTTGGCTTTACCCGCGCATGGCCCCATGAACGCGGTCGTCTCCGGGTTTTGCGCAGTTCCGACCGTGAGGACGTTGCCTTCGAATTCGCCCCGGAATTCGGCCGCATGCTGATGTTCCGCGTCGGCGACCGGTCCTGGCACGGTTTTTTACCGCAAAAGGGACAGCGCATGAGCCTGCAATTGTGCTACGTCGATTCCGAATCTTATGTGAAACGCGAATATCTGCGCCACAGTATCAGTGCGTACGCCAAATCCGTGCCGGTATTACGCAAAATAATCGAATGGGCGCCCCGCTAGTCTCCGACTCACTAAATCAATTGGCAATAAAGACATGACCTTTCCTAAAATCCCCGACGCGGCCGAAATAGCCGCCCATTTCGGCAGCGCTTTAAGCACAGCACAGCGCGACGACGACCCTTACCGCCACTGGCAGCTATACGACGTATTGCCGGAAAGTCTGGCTACCGCCGTATTGATTCTGCCTATCGCACCACCCTTTATCGCCGATTGCGGCGGCGTACGCGATCTCGACAACGGTAAGCGCACTTTTTTCACCCCCGCATTGCAGGCGCAATTTCCGGCTTGCGCCGTATTCGCCGAGGCCATGCAGCGCCCTGAAATCGCTCGCCTGTTTGCGCAAACCTGCGCAATCAACGTGGACGGCAGCTATTTGCGCATGGAATATATTCAGGACACCGACGGCGCCTGGCTGGAACCACACCGCGACGTCCGTGAAAAACTGTTTTCCATGGTGCTGTATCTGTGCACCGGGCCGGAAGCCAAAGACTGGGGTACCGATATCTATGATACGGAGCTACGCTGGGTCGGCCGCAGTTCGGCGGAATTCAATTCCGCCGTCATCTTCGTCGCCGGACCGGACACCTGGCACGGTTTCGACCCGCGACCGATCAAGGGCGTTCGCCGCCTGATGGAGATCAATTACGTGCACCCGAGCTGGCGCGACCGCGATCAGCTTTCGTTTCCGGACCGACCCATTACCGTATAAGCCCATGCCATGAATAATCTCAACATACAAACCTTCATTCATCCCGACACCCCGCCCGCAGCAGGAATCGTCAGTAAAAGTTTCTCCGGCGCCAGTGCGGGAAACGAACATTTCATTTCGGTGGAAGCGCCGCCCGGACTCGCTTTCAGCGAGCAACTGGAAATCGTCCAGCAACGTTATGCACTGGCAATCGAATCGCTGGGACTGAGCCCCCAATCTGCCGCATTCCGGCGGATATTCCTCAGCGATGTGCTCAATCAGGCCGATCGTGTGCACAAGAGCATGCTCGTCGGCGAAACGCCGGACAATCCCGTAGCGGTCTCCATCGTGCAGCAACCGCCGCTGTCCGGTGCAAAAATCGCCTTGCTGGCGTACCATATCGATAGTCCGGAACCCTTTGTGAAACAGCGCATCAGCCCGCAGCATGTCGTCATCGAAAAAAACGGCCTGCGCCATCTCTGGAGCACCCGACTTTGCTCCGGCGCCAGCGATTCATCGCCTCCGCCGGTCACGGAGCAGACCAGGCAGGCGTTCACCGGTCTGATCGACACCCTGGCCGGGCTGGGCGGCACGCTGCG
>JAJYPZ010000281.1 GCA_021794855.1 Pseudomonadota bacterium
CGCTAAAGTAGTCAACGATGCAATGGCTGCCTTGCCGGAAGATTTACGCACTGCCATTTCGTTACGTGAAATGGAAGGTTTAAGTTATGAAGAAATTGCCGAAACCATGGGTTGCCCCATTGGTACAGTAAGATCCCGTATTTTTCGGGCACGGGAAGCAATTGCCGCGAAATTACGGCCCATACTAGGCACAGACCTGAATACCAGATGGTAAGGAATACGATTATGCACACTACAGCTCAATTACAGCTCAACAGTAGCGAAGACGACCTGGACGGGTTTATCTCCGCGGGCATGGACGGCGAACTTGACGACAAGGCCCTAAGCCAGCTCATTCAGAGATGCAAGCAGGATGCGCACTGTCAGTCGCAGTGGGAAACCTACCACATGATCGGCGACGTTCTGCGTCAGACACCGTTTACCACCAGCACTCTGGTGGCAAAAGTTAATCATCTGCTGGCAGACGAACCCACGATACTTGCCCCGCAACATAAACGCAGCGTGACCAAATATGCCATGCCGATGGCGGCATCCCTCGCTGCAGTCATGCTGGTCGCCTGGAGCGCGCTGAATTTACCCACAGCCTCCTCAGGTCCCGCACCAACGCTTGCTGCAGTGCAAATGCAACAGGATAAAATCGATCAGGTGCAACTGGCCGACTTTATTGCGGCGCATCGCGATTACTCGCCGGGCGCATCCTCTCCCTTTGTGAATGCTGCCTATCAGGTTACTTCGGAGCGTAGTCGATGAGATTATGGTTGGTGTGGGTAGCTTTCCTCAGTTTACCCGCTAGCGCAGCAAGTATCGACGGTCCGTCCAATCTCAATGCCTGGCTAAGCCATGTCGCCAAAGCCACCCAACAATTGACCTATGACGGCACTTACATTTATCAGCACGACGACAGCGTGGAAATCTCCCATATTTCGCATCGCCGGGATAATGGCAGCGAGCTAACCAAACTGGATGCGCTATCCGGCCCGCCTCACGCCTTTGTACGTGTAAATGATGCGGTCTACTGCTACATTCCCGATGGCAATCAGGTAAAGGTAGAACGTCACCAGTACCACAAGTTTTTCCCGGCCATGCTGCCAGCATCGACCGCCATACTTACTACGCTATACATCCTGAAACCACTGGGACACACGTATATCGCAGACCATGACAGCTTCGGCATCAGCCTGATTCCCCGCGACGATTACCGCTATGGCTACGCGCTATGGGCGGATACGGCGAGCGGCCTGTTACTCAAACTGGTAAAACTGGATTCCAAGCAGCAGGCTGCCGGCCAGTTCACTTTTACCCAGGTCGATATCGGCCAGGCTCCCGCCCGGCAGCAATTTCAATCCGGTTTCGCTGACAAGAAACAAGTCACCGTACCCAGCAGGGAAGTTCAGGTGCAAACCCGCTGGCGTATCAGCAAATTACCGGACGGTTTTTATCTGGCCATGGAAACCCAGCGCGATTTGCCGGGCAAATCCCAGGACATCATCCATCAGGTATATACCGACGGGCTCGCCACAGTTTCCCTGTTTATCGAACCGCTGGATCAGCTCGGCAGCAATCCGCCGCGCGGCCTGTCCAGTCAGGGCATGATGAGTTTGTATGCACGGCCGATAGGCGCATATCAGGTCACCGCCCTGGGCGAAGTCCCCGCCGCCACGCTGATGATGATGGCAGACAATCTCAATCTGGAATCGTCAAAATGATAGAGATGCAGGCCCGCATTGTAGCGACTGAACCGGGTGCAGCATTGGTTGAGCCGATGTCCGGCGCTTCTTGCAGCAGTTGCGCCAGCAGCAGCAGCGGAGAACCCAGCGCCGGCGGCTGCGGTGCCGACAAGATCGGGCAGCTTTTTACGCTCAAAGCCAAGCAATACCGCGTTATCGACCCCATCGGCGCCCGTGTAGGCGACGAAGTCATCATCGGTATCGCGGATGGCGCAGTATTGCGCGGCTCCGCGGCAGTTTATGCACTGCCGCTGCTGCTGGTATTTATCGGCGCCACCCTGGCAGCCTATATCGCCCCTCCCCAAAACCAGGACCTGGCATCCATCGCCGGCGCAGCATCAGGATTCATGATCGGCGCATTCTGGCTCTTCCGTTTCAGCCGTAAGGCTGGAAATGATCCGCAATATCAACCAGTTGTTTTACGTTCCGTTCGTTCAGATGTTTTTGTGCTTAAGGAAATAAAATTATGAAAAAACTGCTGTTTATCGGGTTGTTTTTATTTAATTTGAGTGTTTCTGCTTTTGCCAAGGATCTTCCCGACTTTACCGAATTAGTCAAACAGCACGGCGCTTCCGTCGTCAACATCACCTCCACCCAACTCGTCAAACAACGTAATCAGTTTAGCGGCTTTCCTGACGACGACATGTTCGACTTCTTCCGCCGCTTCATGCCGCCGCCCGCCGCGCAGGGTAACAATCGCGAAATACCGGTACGCAGCGGTGGCTCCGGCTTTATCATCAGCAGCGACGGTTACATCCTCACTAACGCACATGTTGTAGATGGGGCGGATGAGGTCACGGTAAAGCTTACCGACCGCAGGGAGTTCAAGGCCAAGGTCATCGGTACCGATGCACGCTCGGATATCGCGCTGATTAAAATCAACGCCAGCAATTTACCTAAAGTGCCCATCGGCGATTCTGAACAGCTCCAGCCGGGAGAATGGGTTATCGCCATCGGCTCGCCATTCGGCTTTGAAAATTCGGTCACCGCCGGTATCGTCAGCGCTACAGGCCGGTCATTGCCCAATGAAAATTACGTACCCTTCATCCAGACTGACGTTGCCGTCAACCCGGGCAATTCGGGCGGTCCGTTATTCAACATGAAGGGTGAAGTG
>JAJYPZ010000282.1 GCA_021794855.1 Pseudomonadota bacterium
AAAGCTGGCTTCCTGATAGAGCTTAAGCATAACGGTGCAGAAAAGGCTGGCGACCGATTCTGCAAGCTCTGAAATAGTCCATGCAGATTCAGGAATTTGCAGATTGCGTTTACAGCATGTCTTGAATTTACAAAAGTTGCCTGTATATGTGTTCTTAGTCGTTTAATTCTGATAAAGGGTACTCAATCATGGCACTACAACATAACGCCGAAAATCTTACGCTCCCTTTACTGCCGTTACGTGATGTCGTCGTATTTCCGCATATGGTGATCCCTCTTTTTGTCGGTCGGGCGAAATCGATAAAAGCGCTCGAAATAGCCATGGAAGCAGGCAAGAGCATATTGTTGTCAGCGCAAAAATCCGCTTCGAAAGACGATCCTTCCCCCGAGGATTTGTATCGCATAGGAAGTGTAGCCACTATTTTGCAGATGCTGAAACTGCCTGACGGTACCGTAAAAGTACTGGTGGAAGGAAATCAGCGGGCTATCGTCCGCGAATACGCCGATGTCGATAGCCATTTCGTCGGTACGGTCGAACTGGTTCCCGCCGACGACAGCGTGGCCGACAAAGAAGCGGAGGCTACGCGTCGGGCATTGGTCGCGCAATTCGATCAGTATGTCAAACTCAACAAGAAAATTCCGCCCGAAATCCTGACGTCGCTGGTCGGTATCGACGAAGCCGGTCGTCTGGCCGATACCATCGCTGCGCATTTGCCGCTCAAGCTCGAACAAAAACAGGATGTACTGGAAATGTTTCCGGTCCAGGCGCGGCTCGAACATTTGATGAGCCTTCTCGAAGGCGAAATCGATATATTGCAGGTTGAAAAACGCATACGCGGTCGAGTAAAGCGGCAAATGGAAAAAAGCCAGCGTGATTACTATCTGAATGAGCAGGTCAAGGCGATTCAGAAAGAACTGGGCGACGGCGAGGAAGGGGTAGAACTCGAAGAGCTGGAAAAACGGATCAAGGATGCGAGGATGAGCAAAGACGCCGAAGCGAAAGCTGAAGCGGAAATGAAAAAGCTTAAAATGATGTCGCCGATGTCCGCCGAAGCAACCGTTGTTCGTACCTATATCGAGGCTTTGCTGGCATTGCCCTGGCGTAAAAAGACCAAAATCAGCCGCGATCTGATGAAAGCGGAAAAAATTCTCGACGAAGACCATTACGGTCTGGAAAAAGTCAAGGAACGGATCGTCGAATATCTGGCCGTACAGCAGCGCGTAGAAAAGCTCAAAGGGCCTATCCTGTGTCTGGTGGGGCCTCCGGGCGTCGGCAAGACTTCGCTGGGTCAGTCCATCGCCAAAGCAACCAATCGCAAATTCGTGCGCATGGCTTTGGGCGGGATGCGCGACGAATCCGAGATACGAGGTCATCGCCGGACGTACATCGGTTCCATGCCGGGAAAAATATTGCAGAGCATGAGCAAGGTAGGGGTGCGTAATCCCTTATTTCTGCTTGATGAAGTGGACAAGATAGGGCAAGATTACCGGGGCGACCCGTCTTCTGCCCTGCTGGAAGTGCTGGATCCGGAGCAAAATCATACTTTTTCCGATCATTACATCGAGGTCGATTTCGATTTGTCCGATGTCATGTTTGTGGCAACAGCGAATACGCTGAACATTCCGGCTCCGCTGATGGACAGAATGGAAATTATACGTTTGTCGGGTTATACCGAAGACGAAAAAGTCAGCATCGCCGAACGCTATCTCGTGCCGAAACAAATGAAGGCAAATGGTCTGAAGCCGGACGAATGCGTGATTATGGAGAGTGCATTGCGGGATATCGTGCGTTACTATACGCGGGAAGCGGGTGTGCGCAATCTGGATCGGGATGTGGCCAAGATATGTCGTAAGGCCGTCAAGGCGCTCTTGACGAAAACGACCAAGGCGACCAAGATAACCGTTAATGCGCGCAATCTGGACAAATATCTCGGAGTGCGCCGGTTTAATTACGGAGTTGCCGAAAAATATAACCAGATCGGACAGGTAACCGGTTTGGCCTGGACGGAAGTCGGCGGCGAATTGCTGACCATAGAAAGCGTACTGGTTCCCGGAAAAGGTAAAATGATTACCACCGGCAAGCTCGGCGAAGTAATGCAGGAATCGATACAGGCCGCGATGTCGGTAGTACGCAGCCGATCCAAGGCCTTGGGTATTCCGCAGGATTTTTATCAGAAAAACGATATCCATATCCATTTGCCGGAAGGCGCTACTCCCAAGGACGGTCCGAGTGCGGGTATAGCGATTTGTACCGCTCTGGTTTCGGTATTGACGGATAATCCGGTGCGCGCCGATGTCGCCATGACCGGGGAAATTACGTTACGGGGCGAGGTGCTGCCGATCGGCGGTCTGAAGGAAAAATTGCTGGCGGCCCATCGGGGCGGAATCAAGACGGTACTGATTCCTGAAGAAAACGTGCGGGATTTGGTGGATATCCCCGATAATATTAAAAACAAGCTTGATATCCAGCCGGTAAAATGGATAGATCAAGTGTTGAAAGTGGTGCTGGAGCGAGTGCCAGAACCGCTGGCGGAAACGCCGGAAATTGCCGCAGAAGTACTTGCCATTCCACCCGCCGCATCGGAGGTGGTGACAACCAAGCATTAAAGTTAGCCAAAAAAGGAATTATTTTGGCTAAATTATGCCGGTTCGCTTGACATTTGTTTTTGCGGCTTGTTATAAAGCCGATTGCAGGGTTTTCCTGCGGAAACTAAAAAGGGGATACATGTGAATAAATCTGAATTGATTGATGCTATTGCTGAAACAGCCGACATTAAAAAAGCAGCAGCGGGCCGCGTATTGGATGCAATAGTATCTTCTGTGACCGAAGCATTAA
>JAJYPZ010000010.1 GCA_021794855.1 Pseudomonadota bacterium
GCAGGTTGCGCCATAACCCGCAATACGCATGCAAGTACACATTCATCCGGATGCCATCATCACGTAAATCAGCATCAGATTCAAAGCCATGGACAATATCGCCATCATCTGCCAGATCCGCAGCGGGTCGCGTTCAAGTAGCGGTGTCCGGCGCTGCGATCTGAGCGGGTTCAACTCCCCCTCCTCCAGCGCCAGCAACATCTCTTCCGTTGTTTCGAAACGATTGCGAGCTTCCCGGGCAACGGCTTTCAACATGATATTTTCCAGCCAGTGAGGAATTTCCGGCCGGTAACGAGTGGGTGGCACCGGCTCCCCATACCTGAAACGCTGGAACGCTTCAATTTCGCCGTAAGGATATTTGAGCGTCAACAAGTAATACAGCGTAACGCCGCAGGCATATATTTCGGTCTGTATGCTTGCCGTCTGTCCTGTTATCAATTCCGGCGCCATAAAGGTCGGAGTTCCCGCACCGTCTGCCAGATCATGCAACCCTTCGCTGGCGGCCACGCCGAAATCAAGGATGCGTAATTTACTGTCACCGTCCAGATGCACGTTGGCGGGCTTGATATCGCGATGCAAGATATTCAATCTGTGTAACGCGCTCATTCCTTTAAGCAATCTGATTCCGATCTGTACAACTTCGGTCACGCTGAAATACCGGCCGCTATCAAGATATTCCTGCAATGTCGCCCCTTCATGCCAGCTCATTACGTAATACAGTGCTGACCGTTGGCCTGCGGCAAACGGATAGATTTGAGGAAAATAATGCGCCAGAACTTTTTTCGCCAGCCATTCTTCCTGCATCAGTGCGTTCGCTTGATCGCTATCGTTCCTTAATCCCGACGGCAATGTCTTGAGCACCCACAAACGACCGTCCATCGTGCTGCGAACTTTGTATAACAAGGACATTCGCGATTCATGCAGCAGACTGATTACTTCGAAGCTATCCAGCCGGGTGCCCGGTTTCATCCGCGGCAATACCGGCAGATAGCGTTCCGCACTGAGATGATCGCGCAGATTGTGTTCGGGAACTACGGTGATCCGCACGACCATAGCGCTCGCATTATCCTGGCCACCCCGTTTATAGGCCAAATTCACTAACTCTTCCGCAGCCAACTGCTCGTTCCGGTAGAGTCTTAAAGTTTTAGACATGAGCGCTTCGCCCAAAGGCTCCCAGACCCCATCGCTTACCAATACATACAGATCGTCGGGCTGCAATTCGCCTTCGCCGAAATCGATAGTGACCTGACGATCGAGTCCCATTGCGCGCGTCAAGACATGGTGCATATTCGGACGAGCCCAGACATGATCGGTAGTCAATTGCACGAATTGCTCTCCGCGCAGGCGATAAATCCTGCTATCGCCTACATGCGCCGTATAATAGCGACTACCGCGAAAGACCATGCCAGAGAGCGTGCACGACATCCCCCCGAGATCGCGATTGCCTGGCGCTTGCGCATTAAGCCACCGGTTGATGGCGATCAATACTTTATCCAGCGCATGCGGAACAGTCCAGGTATCGGGGGTAGCGTAATAATCGGCCAATAAGCCGCGTACGCAGAATTCCGCCGCCTCTCGCCCGGCGGCACCGCCGGATACCCCATCCGCCAGAGCCACCAGCAGTCCTTTATCGCGTAATTGAGCGCCCTGAGGTTCGACATAGCCGCAAAAGTCTTCGTTGCGCTCACGCGGACCGGCAGCGGAAAGATAGCCCACGCTCAATTGCAAAGAGATTGGACCGGTTTTCGCGGCAGGTTCAATTCCGGCCAAGGCAGATTCTGGCAGCAACTGGTTCATTTGCGCTTCTCCCCGATTATACTCGTGCACCAGCTACATCCGGCGCTCCCCAAGTGGTGCGCCAGCGCGATTTGACCCGGGTAAGTCCGAGTAGCGCAATCACTGCAAGACCAGCAAACAGGCTAAATCCGATCCGGTAACTGCCTGTCAATTTATATGAATATCCAAGACTCGAAGCCAGATAAAATCCGCCCACGCCGCCCGCCATGCCGACAAGTCCCGTCATGACGCCGATTTCGCGGCGAAAACGTTGCGGCACCAGCTGAAATACCGCTCCGTTACCCATCCCGAGCGCCAGCATGGCCGGTATGATCACGGCCAGCGCTATCTCGGCGGTCGGCATGTTCAGGCTGACCAGAAACAAAAACACGGCAGCGAGCAGATACATGATCGTGAGTGAACGAATGCCGCCTATCCGGTCGGCCAATATGCCTCCAAGTGGGCGCACCAGTGAACCGGCAAACACGCAGGCTGCGGTATAGTAACCGGCAGTTACCGCCGACAAGCCGTATTGCGTATTAAAATAGATCGTCAGGATTGAAGCCATCCCGACAAAACCGCCGAACGTGACGCTGTAAAAAAACATGAACCACCAGGCATCTCGATCCTTCAGTACTCGCATATATTCGGTCATCGATTTGGCGGGAGGGCATTCCGGACTGTCCTTGGCGAAGAGCAGATAGACAACGAAGGCTATCGCCACGGGAATAAGCGCAATGCCGAAAACATTATGCCAACCGAATGCGACGGCAAGTCCAGGCGCAAACAGAGCCGCCAGCGCCGTGCCTGAGTTACCGGCTCCGGCGATACCCAAAGCAGTCCCCTGATGTTGCGGCGGATACCAGCGCGACGCCAGAGGCAGGGCTACGGCAAACGATGCACCGGCAAAGCCAAGCAGCATGCCGAGCATCAATATCTGCTGATAAGAATGTATATCTGACAACCATGCCCAGGCCAGAGCCAGCGCAACGATGAGCTGGCCGATGATGCCCGCATTTTTCGGTTTCAGGTGATCGACCAGAACGCCCATTACGATGCGCAACAGGGCGCCTGCAAGTACCGGGGTCGCCACCATCAGCCCTTTCTGCGCTGCATCCAGCCCCAACGATTTGGCGATTTGCACCCCCAAAGGTCCCAGCATGACCCATACCATAAACGAAATATCAAAATATAGAAACGCCGCGATGAGCGTCGGCGCATGCCCTGCTTTCCAGAATGATTTGTTCATGGTTTTCTCTGCTCGTTATCAATTAAATTAGCCGCACATCACAACGGGGTATCGTTGTCGAAATGCGCCTTAGAAGTTTGCCCTGTGCGTACGCTCGCTCCCAAACGCGCGTATAACTAGCAAAAGCAAAAAACGAGCCATAATTTTATTTAAATACAATCCATTGATTATATTTAAATTAATAAACATCGAAGGAAAACATTAAAACGGGATGCGCGCAAACTGTGCGGCAAGAGACTAATCTGGTGCGAATTATATGGACCGCTCTATCCAGTCGGCAATCGCCTGCAAAATAATATCGCTGTCACCGAGAACGGGGGTGGTATGAAAAATGGCGCTGGGGAATCGCCGCCCCATTTCCTCCAGCAATGCCGGAAAATCTTGCCGGAAATGCGCGCCGGGCCCCAGAAACAAAGGCACGATACGAATGTCGGTTACGTCCGCCGCCAGCATATCCGCTACGGCATCGGAGAGGGTAGGCGACATGAGTTCCAGATAGGCAAGTACAACTACCGCGGTCTGCTGCCGAACTGCGAGCATCTGCTGTAAACGCACGAATGGCATAGCCCACGCGGGATCGCGCGCGCCGTGCGCAAACAGGATTATGCCTTTCATTACCGGGGCGGAGGAGCTGACAGCAAGGCTTCCGCCTTTGCCCCGAGATAAACGTACAAACCTAGCCCGACCAGCAGGCCCACCGCCGCAAACATCATCCACACCGCTTCGACCATTTCGTGGGTTACGCCCAGCGCCGATTTAAACATCAATAACAAGGCTTCTATCGATACCGCAATCAGAATTGCGGCAATAAACCGGGTAATCGTGCGCCGCGTCGAACTATGGCGAAAAATATCCTTGTGCATCAGCACTTCTTCTTCGAGTATGGTTTTTCCCAGATCGAAAATAGCGAGCGCCAGCGTCAGAAAAATAATGACACCGAACGGCTTGAGGTGGAGTGCCTGACTGTCGTTCCTGACTTCGTGCAACGCGATCAGTTCGCCGAAAGCCGCATACAGCAGCACTCCCGTTACTGCTGCCAATCCCAGCACAATGACGATATACACCGCTCTGAAAATCGGCAGAAAACGTCGTCGAGCGTGATCTCCCATCATGAATTCGATGGCGCCAGTCAAGTTGATATCCAGCACGACATACGTCTGCCGGCCGGTTTCAGCGTCGCACAAGGGCATGATCGCCGACACGCAGAGCATATTGCTGGCGCTGGACAAATACGGAGCGGTGACACTTACTCCGTCACTGGTAATGGCCTGTTTGAAATACGGCCGCATGCTCCGGTCGCGTCCTTCGCCGCCTTCGTTGACTTGCGACGCATTCCCGGCAGCAATGTTCGGCGTAATCTGCCGTCCGTGTTCGTCCAACAAATACAGGAGTTCGACGAACGGATAATGAGTCACAACGCAATTCATCGCCTTGTGCCGGGCTTCGTCGCTGGAGAGCAATTGCGTATCGCCCATACCGGTCAAAATCGACGACAGCAGCTCACTCAGAGCGTTGCGATATTGGTGATAACGCTCCACTACCGCGAGATAGCTCATTCCGCTCATGCTATTTCCTGAGTTTGAAGTATGACCACTGCGGTCATGTTCAGCCATACCGTTCCGTCATCATCCAGCCTGACTTGCAGACAAGGCGTATGTCCCTCATCGGGCGACTCGGCGTTACCCGACTCGAGGCTGATTTTCCAGCCGTGCAACGGGCAGGTTACCGTAGTACCGGCGACAATCCCCTGCGATAACGGCCCCCCTTTGTGCGGACAACGGTCCCGCAACGCAAATACCGTATCGCCGGCGGTGCGAAATACGGCAATATCTCCCTGCGCAGTCTGCACGACCCGCGACCCCAATGAAGGGATATCGCTCAAACTGCAAATTTTTACCCATTCGGTCATGTTATTGATTCCTCAGGCGGTCAGCATTTCGAATTCGTGTTTTTCCACATTGCCTTTAGTACGTTCCAGCCATGGATCCTGCTCTACCTGCAATGCGAATATCATACGCTCATGCAAGGCCTTGCGTCCGGCATCGTCCTGCAGAATCCGCTGTTTAATATAATCCATCCCCACCCGCGCCAGATAATGCACGGTACGCTCCAGATAAAACCCCTCTTCGCGATATAATTGCAGAAAAGCGGCGGTATATTCCATCACCTCGGCGGCGGTTTTTACCTTGATAAAAAAGTGCGCGACTTCGGTTTTGATACCGCCGTTGCCGGCGATATAAATTTCCCAGCCTGAATCGACGCCGATAATGCCCACGTCCTTGATCGCCACTTCCGCGCAATTGCGCGGACAGCCCGATACGGCCAGCTTCACTTTATGCGGCGCCCACATTTTCCATAAGGCTTTTTCCAGATCAATACCCATTTGCGTGGAATCCTGCGTACCGAACCGGCACCACTCGCTGCCGACACAGGTTTTCACAGTCCGCAGGGCTTTGCCGTAAGCGTGGCCGGACGGCATATCCAGATCGGCCCATACCGCCGGCAGATCGGATTTCCTGACGCCCAGCAGATCGATGCGCTGCCCTCCCGTCACTTTCACCGTAGGGATTGCGTATTTATCTACCACGTTGGCGATCCGGCGCAATTCCGACGAGGTGGTCTGGCCGCCCCACATGCGCGGTATGACCGAATAAGTGCCGTCTTTCTGAATATTAGCATGCGCTCGTTCGTTGATGAAACGCGATTGAGGATCGTCTTTCGCTTCGCCGGGCCAGGTCGAGAGCAAATAATAATTCAGGGCCGGGCGGCAGCTGGCGCAGCCATTCGGCGTGTGCCAGCCCAGTGCGGCCATGACCTCCGGTATGCTCAACAGCTTTTGCTCCCGGATCGCCGCGCGCACATCGGCATGAGTATGGTCGGTGCAACCGCACATGGCCTTGGTTTTCGGCGCCTGCGAATAATCGCCGCCGAGCACCGTCGCTAATAACTGTTCGACCAGCCCGGTACACGAACCGCAGGAAGAAGACGCCTTGGTATGCTTGCGCACGTCTTCCAGCGTAAACAGGCCTTTTTCCTTGATCGCCTTGACGATGCTGCCTTTGCATACGCCGTTGCAACCGCATACTTCCATCTCGTCGCTCATCGCGGCGGCGCGATTTTGCCCTTCGTGCCCCAGATCGCCGACGTGGCTTTGCCCGAACATCAAATGATCGCGGATATCGGAAATGTCGCGGCCGTCGCGCAGCAACTGAAAATACCAAGCGGCGTCCACAGTATCGCCATACATCACTGCGCCGGCAATTTTATTATCGTGAATGACGATTTTCTTGTACACCCCGCCGACCGGATCGGACAACAGTATTTCTTCGTAATCGTCACCGCCGGCAAAATTTCCGGCGGAAAACAAATCGATCCCCGTTACTTTCAATTTGGTCGACGTCGCCGACCCCAGATAGCGCGCAATGCCGAATTCCGCCAGATGGTTCGCTGCCACCTTCGCCATATCGAACAGCGGCGCCACCAGGCCGTACGCGATTCCCCGATGATTGACGCACTCGCCTACCGCATAGATACGCGGGTCGAACGTCTGCATCGTATCGTTGACGACGATGCCGCGATTGCAATAAATACCCGCGCTCTCGGCCAGCGCCACATTGGGACGAATGCCGACCGCCATCACGACCAGATCGGCTGGGATCGTTTCGCCATCTTTGAAGCGCACTGCAGCAACACGCCCGGATTCGCCTTTAATCAGTTCCGCCGTGTGTTTTTGCAATAAAAATTTCAGGCCCTTGGCTTCGAGATTTTTTTGCAGCAATTTTGCCGCAGGTTTGTCGAGCTGCCGCTCCATCAGCCATTCGTTGATATGCACGACGGTTACATCCATCCCGCGCAATTTAAGGCCGTTCGCCGCTTCCAGCCCTAACAGACCGCCGCCGACGACCACCGCATGCCGATATTTTTTTGCCGTGTCTATCATGGCGTCGGTATCGGCGATATCGCGGTAGCCGATCACCCCCGGCAGATCATTGCCCGGCACCGGCAGAATGAATGAATTAGAGCCGGTAGCCATAATCAGCTTGTCGTAGAACGCTGTCGTGCCGTCTTCCGCACGGACGCCGCGATTGCGCCGATCGATGGCGATCACTTTTTTATTGAGATGCAGGGTTATTCCGTTTTCCCGATACCAGTCGATATCGTTCAGCATGATGTCCTGAACGGTCTGTTCCCCCGCCAATACGGGCGAGAGCAGAATCCGGTTATAGTTGGCATACGGCTCGGCGCCGAAAACCGTAATATCGTAGTGATCGGGTGCCAGTTTGAGCAACTCTTCCAGCGTACGCACACCTGCCATACCGTTACCGATCATGACCAGCTTCAATTTTTTCATTATCGTAGACTCCTGCTTGCTAAAATGAATGGGTTATGCCGTTATGGCGCTAATTGCAGACGCTTCGAACCCCATCCGGGCGAGACCAGCTACTTCTCCCAGTACCACAATGGCGGGGCTGCCGATATCGCTCGCTATCATGACTTCGTGCAAAGTCTCCAATGTTGCCGCAACATGGCGCTGCGCCTTTAACGTGCCGTTTTGCACCGCGAGGGCCGGCAACTGTCCGGGCATGCCTGCCGCCAGCAATTGCGCGACGATATCGGGCAATGTTTTGACCCCCATGTAAATCACCAGCGTTGTGCGACTGGCAGCCAGTGCAGCCCAGTTAACCTGATTGCCTGTTTGACTGTGCCCGGTAACAAAGGTGACTCCGGACGCATATTCCCGATGCGTCACCGGCACTCCCACGCTGGCGGGTGCCGCGATGCCTGCCGTCACACCGCTGACGATTTCGACAGCCACCCCCGCACGCAACAATGCCTCCATTTCTTCGCCGCCGCGCCCGAACATGAACGGATCGCCCCCTTTGAGCCGGACCACCCGTTTTCCGGCGCGCGCCGCCCGTATCATGTGTTTGTGTATAAAAGCTTGAGGCGTCGATTTGCAGCCACCGCGCTTTCCCACTGCAATCACCCGCGCATCGGGACTGGCGTGATCCAGTAAAACCGGATTGACCAGATCGTCGACCAGAATCACTTCTGCGGTTTGCAGGATGCGCACTGCTTTTAAGGTAATCAGTTCCGGATCGCCGGGGCCGGCTCCCATCAAATATACTATTCCGTTCATCATTGCGCTCCTTTTAAGCTGCCAGACTGCTGATTTCCATCGCAACGATGGCTTTTGCCTGATTCATGTCACTGGTGTAGCCCGCACCGTACAGACAGCACGCCAACTGATTGATGAGCGGCAAAGGAATGGGATGGCGTCCTGTCAGCGCTTCCTCTATCCAGCGTGCGGTATGTACCGCGTCGATGGACTCGGGCAATCCGGGTAAAGTTTTCAGCGGGCCGATTTCCGCCTCGAACAATAATTGTTCCTTGCCGTCCTCGCAGTACCAGAGATCGGGACGCCGCTTGGAATTGGCGAAAGCTTCGCCCTCGGTTCCACGCATGATCAGCGCACGCAAACCTGCGCCGATAAAAAAATCACGCATTTTATTCAGGTAATCGGGGTGAGATACGCTTACCAGACGCAAGCTGTCGCTCTTGAACGGTGAAATCATTTTTACCAGCGTATGCGCGGTATTGCGCACTCCCAACCGATTACGCAATGCAAGCAGGTCGGCCAGACCGGGGGACAGTACCGCAATCGGCACAAAAGCGATCCCCTCATTTGCCAGCGCAGTATTCGCCTGCTGCAGATGAATACAGGGCAAAATACCCAATTCGCGTAAAATATAGGCGCTGGTGGTGCGTCCCTGGCTTTCCAGCGTACCGTGGATCAATACCGGAACTCCGAATTTGACCAGCAAGAGCGCCAGCAAAGGCGCCAGATTCGGCTGATGGCGCGCGCCGTTATAGCTGGGTATGACCACTGGTCGCAACGCTCCCGGCGGCGGCGTGAGGGGATATAATCTGGTTTCGCAGGCTTGATAGAAACCGAGCAATTCGTCGGCCGATTCGCCTTTCATGCGCAAAGCAATCAGTATCGCGCCCATTTCCAGTTCCGGCACGCCACCGTCCAGCATCGCGCCGTAAATCAGACTGGCTTCTTCTATCGTCAAATCGCGGGCGCCGTGCATGCCGCGCGCGATGTCTTTCAAAATAACCGAATAATTCACGCCATCTCCTTCCCGCCAGCTATCGAGGCGGCTACGATACGTTTTAACTCGGGTACGCACGAACCGCATTCCGTCCCGCATTTAAGTCCGGTCTGCAGAACCGCCAGATCGGCACCTTGAACGACTGCGGCGACGATCTGGCTCTCGGCTATATTGAGACAGTTACAGACAATGCGGCCGCGACTGCGGCTGCCGGCGGGCGGCGTCGCCAACGGCGCCAATACCCAGGCACGCAATGGAGCGATGTCGGCGTTCTCCGCCATCATCTCCTTGAGCCAGTCGCGGGCGGCTATTTCTCCCGTCAAGCGTACGCCTGCAACGCGACCGTCTTCGACCAGTACGCGCTTGGAAATGCCGCGTTTCGGATCGTCGTACCGCATGATGTCGGTTTCTGCGTCCATGTCGAGCAAGGCATCCATTTCCGCCAGCACGTCTTGCGCAATCGGCGTCGCGTGTGCTATCCGCAATACCAGTACCGGATTTTGCCGCCCCGACAAACCGCAACTGGCATAATCGAACCGCGCCAGCAACGGCTGGATACGCAACATTCGCTCGACAGCGCGATCGCGCCGCATGGCCACCACCTGCCACGGCAAGAGCACCTTTTCAACCTGGACTGCGGCATGCTTGAGTTCGGGCTGATGCGACACTGGGTCGCAACTGTCGCCAGTCAGCGCATTGATGCCCAGGCCACTGATATATTTACTGCCCCAATGCATGGGTAAAAATAATTGACCGGCCCGCATTTCATCGCTTGCTTCCACCGGAATCAGCAACGCGCCGCGCCGGCTTTTTATCCGCACCAGATCCCCGGTCGCCAGAGCGCGCCGCGCCATATCGTCGGCATTCATCGCCAGAGCCGGCGTCTCGGCATGGCTGTACAGTTGCGCCACCATGCCGGTGCGGCTCATGCCGTGCCATTGATCGCGCAGTCGGCCGGTAGTCAAGTGCAGGGAATAACGCGCATCGATCGCTTCGGCTGTCGGCAGAAAACGGGTATTGGCGAAACGGGCACGACCGTCGGCGGACGGGAAAATACCGTCCGCATACAAACGCTCCTTCCCGATAGCTTCGCCCTCCGGACAAGGCCATTGCTGCGGCCCCAGCTCATCGAGCAAGGCGTATGACAAGCCGGTAATATCCAGATCGCGCCCCCGCGTCGTTGCGCGATGTTCGTTAAATATCGCTTCGGGATGAACATAAGGAAATAAAACGTCGGCCGGTTTACCCATCCGGGATCCCAGCCGCAGCGCGAAATCCGTCGCAATCTTCCAGTCTGGACGGCATTCGCCCGGGGGAGGAATCGCAGCGTGCACATGCGTAATGCGACGCTCGGAATTGGTCACCGTACCTTCTTTTTCGCCCCATGCTGCCGCAGGCAAAAGCAAATCTGCATAGTCGGCGGTTTCGGTATGCGCATTGACCTCTTGTACGACGACGAATTCGGCGCGGGTCAAAGCCGCGCGCACCAAGTTCTGATTCGGCATCGATTGCGCCGGATTGGTACAGGCTATCCAAACCGCCTTGATTTCGCCGCGCGCCACCGCATCGAACAAGGCAACGGCGGTTTTGCCGGGTTGCGCCGGCACCGACGGCACGCCCCATAATTTCGCCACTTCGTCGCGATGCGCAGGATTGGACATATCCCGATGCGCCGACAGCAGATTCGCCATTCCGCCGACTTCGCGGCCGCCCATCGCGTTAGGCTGACCGGTGAGCGAAAGCGGTCCGGCACCCGGTCGTCCGATGTGTCCGGTAGCGAGATGTAAATTGATCAAGGCGGTATTCTTGTCGGTGCCGTGACTGGATTGATTCAAGCCTTGGCAATACAAGGATAGCGCAGCCGAAGCTTTGCCGAACCAACGCGCCGCCGTAACGATGTCGGCAGCCGGGACGCCGCAGATGCCTGCAACAATTTCAGGCGGATATTCGCGCACCGTCGCGCGCAGCTCACTGAAACCACGGGTATGCGCAGCGATGTATTGCGGATCCGTCATTTCTTCCCAGAGCAGGACATACAGCATGGCGTTAAACAAAGCCACATCGGTACCCGGCAATATCGGCAAATGCAGGTCCGCCTCGCGCGCCGTATCGGTACGTCTCGGATCGATCACAATGACTTTAAGTTCGGGATTGAGTCGACGCGCATCTTCGATCCGGCGATACAAAACCGGATGGGCGTAAGCGGTATTCGAACCGGCGATAAGCAAGCAGTCCGTTTTGGCAATATCGTCGTAACAGGCGGGCGGCGCGTCAGCGCCGAGCGTGGCTTTGTAACCGCTGACCGCGCTGGACATGCACAAGCGCGAATTGGTATCGATATTATTGGTGCCGATCAATCCTTTGACCAGCTTATTAAAGACGTAATAATCTTCCGTCAGCAGTTGTCCGGAAATATAGAACGCGACCGCATCGGGTCCATGGTCGCGGATAATATCCGCAAATTTGTCTGCCGCATAAGTCAGGGCATCTTCCCAGCTGGCGCGCTGACGCGGCCGCTCGCGGACTGCCCGCAATTCGGGGTACAATGCCCGAGCCGCGCTTTGTTCCGCCACCCGATGCAGCGTAGCGCCTTTGGTACATAAACGGCCGAAATTGGCAGGATGCGCAGGATTGCCTTGTACGCCGCTGATGCTGACGCCGTCTGTTTCGATCAGGACTCCGCAACCGACGCCGCAATAAGCGCAGGTTGAAGGGACGATAAGGGCGGGATTTGCAGTAGTCATGACAACTACCAAGCAACTAGCATACCAGCAAATCAAATAGTCTATATATCAAATACTTACAAAAATAAATGATTCCAGATGTATTTTTTTGCTTCGTTGTGGTGCGCAACCGCGATAAATCGCACCAATTACAGGCGCAAGCTTCTCAACAATTCAGAACGGTCGCCGTGATGACGGCATCGGTACCGCTTGCGCGTGCCTGCGTTCGAAACCGTAACCGAAACCGCGATTATATCCAGGCGGGGGATTACGGCGCTGACCACCAATCCCCGCATTTGCGCCCGGCCGCGGCGCATGGCGGCCCGGAACGGAATGGCCCTGGGCCTTCCGATCGTTAAATGCGACCTGCATATAGGCCCCGGTTACGCCCTGATCCGGCAACGCCGCTT
>JAJYPZ010000283.1 GCA_021794855.1 Pseudomonadota bacterium
TGGCCGGCTTTGCCGGCGGTACGGCGGATGCGTTTACCCTGTTCGAACGCTTCGAGGAAAAACTGGAAAAACATCAGGGAAATTTGTTACGGTCCGCGGTGGAACTGGCGAAGGACTGGCGGACGGATCGAATGTTGCGACGACTGGAAGCTATGCTGGCCGTCGCCGATCGCGATCATTCTCTGGTCATTACCGGCAATGGGGATGTGCTGGAACCGGAATTCGGTATCGTAGCCATAGGCAGCGGCGGCGCTTACGCCCAGGCCGCGGCGAAAGCGTTGCTCGATAACACCGATCTGCCGCCGGGGGAGATTGTTGCCAAATCGCTCGCTATTGCGGGAGATATCTGCATTTATACCAATCAAAACCATTTAATTGAAGTCTTGGGACCCTTAGCATGACTGTGGAAAACATCAGTGAGTCCATGACTCCGCAAGAAATCGTTCACGAACTGGATAAGCATATCATCGGACAAAATGCCGCTAAACGCGCGGTCGCCATCGCCTTGCGCAATCGCTGGCGGCGTACGCGGGTGGCAGAACCCCTGCGCCACGAAATTACGCCTAAAAACATACTGATGATAGGACCGACCGGCGTTGGCAAAACTGAAATCGCTCGTCGGCTGGCACGACTGGCGAATGCGCCGTTTATCAAGGTGGAAGCGACCAAATTTACCGAAGTCGGATACGTAGGACGGGATGTCGATTCCATTATTCGCGATTTGATGGAGATTTCGATCAAGGAATTGCGCGCGCTGGATATGGCCAAAGTAAAAAGGCAGGCCGAAGACGCCGCCGAAGAGCGGCTGCTCGATATATTGCTGCCGTCGGCCAGGGAAGTGTCGGTTGCGCTCGATATCGAACCGTCTGACAAAAGCGAAGGCAGTGGCACGCGGCAAAAATTTCGTCAAATGCTGCGCGAAGGGCGGCTGGACGATAAGATGATCGAGATGGAAGTCGCCGGCGGTCAAGGGAGCGCCCAGATATTTGCGCCTCAGGGCATGGAAGACTTTACCAGCCAGATACAGGATATGTTTCAGAATATGGCGAATCGCCCGCGCAAAACGCGTAAACTTAACGTAGCCGAGGCATGGAAGCTGCTAACGGAAGAGGAAGCGGCTTTGCTGGTCAACGAAGAAGATATCAAAATGCGGGCTTTGCTTAATGTCGAGCAAAATGGCATCGTATTTCTTGACGAAATCGATAAAATAACCAGCCGTAATCAGGCCGGCAGCGGAGAAGTATCCCGGCAGGGCGTGCAGCGCGATTTGCTGCCGCTGGTGGAGGGCACCACGGTGACGACCAAGTACGGCATGGTCAAAACCGATCATATCCTGTTTATCGCCAGCGGCGCATTTCATCTGGCCAAACCTTCCGACCTGATTCCTGAATTGCAAGGACGCTTTCCTATCCGCGTCGAATTAGCTTCCCTGTCGGTTGCCGATTTTGAAGGGATATTGACGGGCACCGATGCCTGTCTCACGCGCCAATATCAGGCATTGCTCGCTACGGAAGACGTGCAGCTGGAGTTTGCCGAAGACGGTATCCGCCGTTTGGCAGAAATCGCCTACCAAGTGAACGAACGCACCGAAAACATCGGCGCACGCCGTTTGCATACCGTGATGGAACGCTTGCTCGACGAGGTTTCCTTTACTGCGCAGCAACAGCCTCAGGTCGTGCATATCGATGCCGCATTCGTGAATATACGGCTGGGGACGCTGGCCGTGAGCGAGGATCTGGCGCGTTATGTTTTGTGAACGGACTGCGTACGGGCGATTATCTGCTTCCGCCGGATAGAGGCCTACCCTGCATGCGCCGGCTAGATAACTTAAGCGGAAGCGGCGGCTGTCCGCATCAGCGGACGCATCGCGGTCAGCATGCTGGCGAATAATTTGGGCTGAGACTTTTCCTGTTCGGCCAGCAGGCATTTGATGTGCTGGCGTTGCATGGGCATGGCGAAACACGCCGGACAGTTTTCATGGACTATCGGCAGATTTGCATGCTTGGCGAAATCCGCGGTTTGCCGTTCACGGGCGTAAACGAGTGGGCGGATAACGCGTACATCGCCGGCGTCATTGGTATAGTGCGCCTGCATGGTCCGCAGTTTGCCGCCGAAAAACAGCGACATCATGAAAGTCTCGGCCAGATCGTCAAGATGTTGCCCCAGAGCGAGGACATTGTAACGATTTTCGCGCGCGACCCGATAGAGGATGCCGCGTCGCATGCGCGAACAATAGGCACAGAACGAATCACCGTCCATATGCTGTTTGGCGGATTCGAGTATAGGCTGGCTTTCGTAAAAATACGGCACATGCAGTGCGGCGAGATAAGGTTTCAGGACGCTGGGATCGTAATCAGAAGACTGGGGATCGACAGTGCAGGCGGCCAGTTCGAATTTTACCGGCGCGCGTTTTTGCAAATCCAGCAAAATGTGCAGGAGTGAGAGTGAGTCTTTACCCCCTGAAATTCCCAATAAAATACGGTCGCCGTTGCGTATCATGTCGAAGTCCGCTATAGCTCGACCACTAGCCGAGAGCAGAGAGCGCGGCGGCTTGACGGCGAATTCGTTGCCGCTGTTCATGCCTGGAACTGCATGCGGTGCAGTTGCGCATAGATGCCTTTATGCGCAATAAGCTCGCTGTGATTGCCGATTTCGACGATACGGCCTTGCTGCAGGACGGCGATGCGATCGGCATTCTCTATCGTCGACAGACGATGGGCGATGACCAGCGTAGTGCGGCCCCGCATCAGCGTTTCCAGCGCCGCCTGCACGTGTCGTTCGGATTCGGTGTCTAGTGCCGAGGTCGCTTCGTCCA
>JAJYPZ010000284.1 GCA_021794855.1 Pseudomonadota bacterium
AAAACGGATGAGGTCGTTTAAATCGCCTCGTCCCCCGCCGTTAATGTAGAGAATTTCCTTGTCCCGGGCGAACAGGTCGGGGATGGCGACGCCGATATCGGACAAATGCGCATTATAAAGACGGGCGGAGTCTGAACGGATAGTCATGCTGCTGCCGAAGAATTTCAGATCGCCATCGATATGATCGATAGCGGGATATTCCGGGCCGGGCTGCAATATACCGCCGGAAAATTGCACGTCTACGTCCAGTAATCCGTTCTGGTCGTTGAGAAAAGGAAATTTATCGAGATCGCCTTGCAAGCGAAAAGTCGCATGGTCGACTTTTCCGCCAAGTAAAGCGGCTTTAAGCCAGTTATAGGCGGGAGGTTTGAGGGCCAGGGGTAAATAGCGGTAAACCGCTCTTGCGTCGCCGCGAGCAAGCGTGCCGCTTAACCCGATAATCCCGCGCCGTCCGGCGGCCCACTGATAAGTGCCTGCCGCGCTTCCCGCTGCGTCCGGATTGGAAAAACTGGCGTCCGTCAGACGGAATGAATAACCGGCGGCGGTTTTGGTCCAGTCCACATTTGCTTTGACGCTATCCAGAACGACATGCGGTACGAACAGGATATTCGTCAAATCGAGGGTGGCGTTGTGACTGTCCAGCATGAGCTTGCCGGTACTGGTATCGGCATCGACATGGCCGCTGAGACCTGAAAAACCGGGCTCGGTCGGTGTAGGTTCCAGACCGGCTCCGCTAAATTCGCTCTGGATATGATAATACTGAGGATGAGCCGGATCGCCCTGCCATTGTGCGCGGATATCGCTGAGCGTTCCCTTGGGCTGGCGTTGGGTTATCAGGGTTTGCTGGGCGGCGGCGAGAGGAAAGCAGCTCGCCAGACGGCTCAAATTCTGCAAGGAAATCGTATTGATCGCGATATCGCCGACTGCAGGGGTTTTCGCTGTCGCCGGCAATAGTTGCAAAGCAGCGTCCAGGCCGACTATGGCAGCCCGGTCGGCGGTATGCATATTCAATTGGCGTAACGTGAGTGCTTGCGCTGCACCCCGTCGCTTCCATTCGGCTTGGCCTGAGAGATCGAGCAGACGGAGCGCAGGAAGATCGGGTTTGAACTGGATGGATAGATTGCGAAGAGAGGTCGTTGCCGTAGCCGCTATGAGCTGTTTTCCGGCGATCTGGGCTTGCAGCGCAAAATTGCCGTAACCGCTGGAAATTCCGTATGGCAGTGTTATCCAGGGTTGCCATTGCGCCAGATTGGTATAGGGGATTTTCGCTGTGATCCAGCCGTGCCATGAAGCGCGATCTTCAAGATATTTTCCGGTTAATTTGCCGGCGATGTCCACAGACCCGGAAACGGAGGGCGGCGGTGATGCGTTCAGACGGAATTTATGCACTTTGCCGTGATTGATCAGATCCACGTTAATCCGGTCGACAATCAATTCGGGCGCACCGAGCAGGTAGTCATTCCAGGCGATGGTAGCGTTGTTAATCCGTATTTCGTGCTGGTTTAACAGCCAGTCGCCGAGCAGATTTTTATGTTGAGGCCCGTTGATGACGATGCCTGCCAGATAAATCGCGCCGTTCTTGTCGCGTTGCATGCTCAAGACCAGATTGCTTACCGATAGCCTGGCGAGACGGACTTCGCCGTAAAGCAGGCTGGTCCACGATAATTCGGTACGTACGTCGGAGAAAAACAGGGTAGTACGATTGGTCTGGTCCAATAAGCGTACCGACTGGATATATAGTTGGGGATGCCAATGTTCCCAATTCGCCGACAGCCGTCCCAATATCACTTTCTGTTTGATGGAATGACTGACGGAACCGGCAATTTCTCCTCGCCAGTGATCGAGATTCGGCAATATCCACAATCGCAGCGCCAGCACAAAGCCTGTCGCTGCGCAAGCAAGAAAGAGCGGAAGATAGAGAAAAATTCGCCGTATCAGAACACGGGCGCGTATTGCCATGGGTCAGGCCGTCGATTTGAGCTGCTGCAGAATCGCCGGATTCTCCAGCGTGGAAATATCCTGATCTATCTCGCCGCCGCAAGCGAGCGAACGCAACAAACGGCGCATGATTTTCCCGGAGCGGGTTTTGGGCAGATTGTCGCCGAAACGGATTTCGTCGGGTTTGGCGATAGCGCCGATCTGTTGTGCGATCCAGTTACGTAAGGTGGTAGCGACTTCATTTGCGGTGTCGCCTTCTGGAAATGAGGTCTTGAGTACGACAAAGGCGACGATCGCTTCGCCTTTGATGTCATGAGGTTTGCCGACCACTGCCGCTTCTGCCACCAGCGGGTGCGCTGCCAGCGCCGATTCGATTTCCATGGTGCCGAGCCGGTGTCCGGAAACATTGAGCACGTCGTCGATACGGCCCATAATCCAGAAATAGCCGTCTTCGTCGCGATGGGCGGAGTCGCCGGTGAGATAAGTTTTGCCGCCCAGTTCCGGAGGAAAGTAGGCCCGTTTGAAACGATCTGGATCGTTCCATAAGGTTCGCAGCAGAGAAGGAAAAGGCCGTTTGATAACCAGATAGCCGCCTTGGTCGCCGCTCAGTTCGCCGCCTTGCTCGTCGACGATATCGGCCATGATCCCGGGCAGAGGCAAGGTGCATGATCCCGGTTTGGCCGTAATGGCGCCCGGCAACGGTGCGATCATGTGCGAGCCGGTTTCGGTTTGCCACCAGGTGTCTACGATAGGGCAACGCGACTGGCCTACGGTCTGGTAAAACCACATCCAGGCCTGCGGGTTGATAGGTTCGCCTACCGTACCCAGCAATCTTAAGCTCGCCAGATCGTATTGCTCTGGCAAATTGC
>JAJYPZ010000011.1 GCA_021794855.1 Pseudomonadota bacterium
GTAAGGCGCATGCTTATCTATCGGCAGTCGCAGAAACATTGCGATGAATTGATGGCGATCATTGATAATCAATTCATAGATAAGTTGCATGTCAATATTCATGTAGTCATGCACGATCCTGTTACGAAGCCCAATTGATGAGTTCCATTGTTGCAATGCCTCGGAGCTTATTTTGCCCTGTTGCTCAAGGCCGGCAAACGCATCATAGGCAGACACGGGTACGGCACGATCCAACGATTTTAGCAGGTGTTTGGCTTTACCAATTGCATTTTCCATCAAGATTTGAAAGGAATGCAATACGCCGTTTTGCTCAAGCCGGCTAAGTTGCGTGCCTGATTGAATACGTTGTTTTACCTCATCCAGCAAAGCCGTTTGCTCGTCGGCAATGCGTAGGCACTCTGCATGATATAAATCAAGCCGCATGAGCAAGCCTCCAATAATAATCCTCCAATTCACCCCATGTTTTAGTCAGGAAGTGGCTCCATGCCAGAGTTTCTTCACCTTTAAGCACAACGCCTTCTTCGGCAATGACTGCGCACATGGCTAATCGGGCTGATACCATGTCTATCAGATCAATGTTATCTCTATGAATTGCGATGACCTCTGCAATGTTCTGTTTCAAGGTTTCCATATTTTGGAGGCGTTCCAAAGCGGTGATATGCCGTTCCCACAGAACGGCAATATCCCAATCACTGCGAGAAGTCGCCGTACCATCCGCCTGGCTACCAATTAATACAGCCAACCGGAGCTCCGGTATCGTTTGCAGTGCATTTTTTAATGCAGCAACTTTGGTCATAGCCGACCCGTCCTCCAATTGATAGGAAAACACGACGAAGAACGAAATCTGTTCTTACAATCATATAATCTTATGTTTTTCATACGACTGCCTGGGCCCATTATAGCAATATAAAATCAAACACCGTAACGCTCTCCCAACAGACAACACGAGTTGCGCAATGATTGGCATGGCCTGCCGGTGGGCGCGCGTGTAAAATCTTTCGTCTTCGCAGGATACCTTTATGTGCCGAGAAGCTTACATGGAATTTTCTTCATTATTTGCATGATTTTCCTTATAAGCTTTTAACATCCGTTCATAAAATTTTAGCAATTCACCCGTCACGTATTCCCGCGAGAAGTCACGTCGCGCGCGCTGCAAAGCATTCGTCCCCAAACGTTTACGCAATTCGGAATCGTTCGTCAGCAAACGCATTTTTTCCGTTATTTCCGCGACTGATCCAGGCACATGCAGCAAACCGGTTTCATCCTCTACCACTGCGTCAGTAATGCCGTAAATACGCGATGCCAATACCGGTATCCCCATTGCAGCTGCCTCCAGCAGCACCATGCCGAAGCCTTCCCGATAACTGGGCAGGCAGAGCACATCGGAGATTGCTATGTACGATTCGGGCTTTGCAGTAACCCCGTAAAAATGAATCGCCTCTCGACACGGCAAAGTCATAGCCTCTACTCTATCCGCAATCCTTTCTTCATCGGGCCCGACAATCAACAAAGAAACAGCGTGGTTTTCCCGCCATAATTGCTCGAAAGCCGCGACCATATCCAGAATTCCCTTATCTAGGGCAAGCCTGCCCAGATACAGGAAAACCACATTTTTTTGCGGGATACCAAAGCCGCTACGGGATTGGGAATAGCAGTCTGCTACCGGGGCAAAACGGCGAAGATCGATACCGCAGATAGAACCGTGTGCCAATACACAGGATTTCGAAACAGAAATAATCCCTTCCTGAATGAGAAAACCACGTTCGGATTCGCTCACCACCAACAAAAACGTCGCCAGATAAGCGATGAGTCTGTCCATGCTACGCAGCAACTTGCGCATGAAGCCGGTTCGCGTCGCCCAGACTTCACCCTGGAATGTATGTATGCGAACCGGCACGCGACATACCGCAGCAGCAAGCATGGCCAGCAGCCCCGCTTTCGGGGTGACTGAATGCACCGCAACAAATCGTTCACGGAATACGATACCGATCAACTGCAATAATGCCAGAACGTCCCGTCTTACATGAATTTGACGTTCAATACGCAAGGGCAGAACCTTCACCGATGAATCCGCATCGACCAAGAATTGCGGATTGTCCGTATTAACGATCAATGTCACATCGTAATGACGACTCAATACGGACAATTGATCAAGCAAAAACCAACGCACGGTCAATTCGCTGGCAGTTATAAAACAAATTTTCGGTTTAATCGGCATGAACTATTTTGTAAATATTCTTATGACCTTGTTTTTTTCGTACAAAACGCCAGGAATAGCATTTTTACCAGAATTCTTACATCGAAAACTGCCCAATAACGGAATCGCAGTAGCCTAAACCAGCGCACCCAGAAATATTGCTTGGACAAGGTACTGAACGCAGCCACTATCCTTTTTTTTTCTTTTTTCAAATCTGGGCTGAGCCGTTCCAGCAACAAGGCCGCCTGACGCTGATTCGCTTGTAAAGTCAAACAATAAGCCGGCAGTTTTTTTAACAGAATCGCCCAGTTTGCCCCTTTCTTGCCGGACACATTGCCGCTGTGCTGACGATAGCGTAACGTCCTGTCGGTCAGGTAGTCGATTTTGCCCGCATACAAAGCGATTAACGCCACCCACCAGTCATGCCCTATCATTTCCGGAGGGACTGGAGTAGCGAGATCATTTAATGCCCGATTGAAGATAAAAGTATTCCCGGTCGCATTATCCTGCACCAATGCACTGGCAGGATGCAGGGCAACGCGCGGGTTAATTCTTTGAAACCGCCAATAGGAATCGGCAACAAGCTTTCCGTACTCATCGCATACGCTCAAATCAGTATAAACCAGCAACGGCGTCGATGGGCCATGCCTCATCTCCATCTCTTTAATTTTACTCAAGCTCTTTTCTATTTTATCCGGCAGCCAGATATCGTCCTGATCGCAAAACATGACATACGGCGCTATCGCACACTCCATCAAACGCGAGAAATTCTGTGTAGGCCCCAGCTTTCTTTCATCGTCTTGAATATATAATATCTTGTCAGGAAAAGCTTCCGCATATCGCCGTATGTTAATGACCGTAGCATCACTTGAGCCATCATCGCGCACCAATAATCGCCAATCATTTACGCTTTGAGCCAGAATGGAATCCATCTGTTCGGCGAGAAAACGCTCCCCATTATAGGTGGCGAGGAGGATATCGATCATCGTTCTTACCGCTTCAATCTCTGCGCCAGATTTTTTATTCCCATAGTAAAAAATCTTTTCGATATCCGCTTTATTCGTTTTACCAATTCAAAAACCAAGGTTGCAAAACGAGCTTCCGTAAGGCTAGACTTGCCCAAATGCGCCAGATTGATTCCAGTCCCGGTCAGTCGATAAAAATCATTTAAACTAAAATCATTCGTTAACGAAACCTCATCAACCATTTCTTTGTTAGAGTACATGTTAAAAATAGTAAGCAGTCCAAACATTTTTCTTGCTTTCTCATTTCCGGTATCAGGAAATCGCTCCATCGCCAGTTTAGCAAGGTAGAAGTCCTTATTGCCAGCATTCAATACTTTCACTTCACGAAGTTCAGGAAAAATTTCCGGCAATTCATCCGTTGAAATTTTTTTATAATAATCAAGCAAATAATAGCTTTCCAGATTGGCTCTATTGTACAGGAATTCAAAATCTTTCTGGCTCTCGTTCTCACCATGCTGGCGATAATAAGTCAACTCTTGTGGATACACATAAATATTTTTTTTTGATAGAACATTGATCCATAAATTTAAATCGCCTAATTGCTTGAATCTTGCGTCACTCCATGAAGACGGTGGCTTTAGATTTCGATTCATCAAACAGCTGGGCCAACATACGCTATTGGAGAAAAAAAAGAATTCCCTCAACCAGCCGTATCGTGACATATTTTTTTCAGCAGTCAGAAATGGTCGAGGCGCCCATTCCAAGACCTTACCGCTCTCGTCAATTATTTTTGTTTCAGTAAATATTGCCCCATATTCGATATTTTTCTCAATAAATTCAAATTGTTCTTTTAATTTAGAGCAATCCCATACGTCATCCGAGCCGATAAAAGCAATGTATTTGCCGCATGAATGATTAAAACATGTTTCAATTCCCCAATATGCCGTTTTATTTTCGTCTTCATTTAAATACACAATGCGGGGATCGTTGAAACTTTTGATGATTTCAGAGGAGCGGTCTGTTGAACCATTATTTAAAATAATAAACTCAAAATCCGCAAATGACTGTGCCAAAACGCTGCTTATTGCTGCCGCAACATATCGTTCGTGATTGTAGACAGACATCAATACGCTGACTTTAGGAGGTGCGGAGTTATTCATAGGTGAAGGCTATAGCCAGAAATACCACTAATCACGGTGTTTGCGACGCACTAAAATAAAAAAAATTATTTTATAATACAAAAGCTTAAATACATATACCTTAAAATCAAGCCGCTTCAACATTCGCCATAATCCACTATACGCGTTTACCGAACGTCTGAAATCAAATAATTGATATAGATTTCCAAACAAACCTGCGGATTTGAATCCTATTTGATTATTTTTATGCTGCCGATAATATACTGTGGTTTCAGGGATCGAACCAATTATTCCGTATTTAATGACGTTGATTGCTATCCACCAATCATGCATAAGCGCTTCCGCTGGAAAAGGCGTAACCCGTTTTAATGCAGCCCGATTCATTAATACAGTACATCCCGTTACCAAATTCTGAATAGCTACCTGTTCTGGTTGCTTATATAATTCTGGATAGGTTTTTTGCCCTTTCCACATAGAATCAAACAATACGCCAAGTTCCTCGTCAACGACGCATAAATCAGTGTGCACCAAAACAGGAATGTCTGGATGCAAGGATTCTATTTCCTTCATCTTCATGAGGGAAATCGCAAGCTTATCGTTACGCCATACATCATCCTGATCGGACAAAGCAATATAAGTACCTGTGCATAACGAAATGGCCTTTTCAAAATTTTTGACGACACCCAGCCTGCGTTCGTTTACCTCATAACGAAGCGGATAATTTTTACTATATTCTTGTAGGATCAAAAGCGTAGCATCCGTTGATCCGTCATCGGTAACCACGACTTCCAATTCCGGATACGTTTGAGAAAAAACGGAGTCGAGTTGCTGACGCAAGAATTTCTCACCGTTATAAGTCGCCATTGCGACAGAAATCAGGTCATTCGCCATAGCAATATTGCAAGCAAAACGGTGGCTCGTTTGAAAGAGACAAAACGGCTGTCAAGACAATCGCTCTAAAAATCGGCATACCTTAAGTTTTGTCGCCTGATCCAGATCAGGGGTCATCAAGTGCAATGGATTGGATGCCATGCTACCGGTTTCGGTGACACGGCTGGTTATTTTCGGAAAATAGGTCTGTTCTGGATCGATCTGAACTATAAATCCAACGACACCCTTGCTATTGAATTGGGACAGGAATCGCTCATCCGTCTCGAATCCAGGCTGTAAACGCATGACCGGAATATCGTAAGCATCGAATAGTTTTCCCCAATTCGGTACGCCTAAACCGGTCGCTCTATCGCAACCGACATAACTCCCCCCAAAATAATTGCGTTGCGTCATGCGTATCGAAGCATATCCGTTATCGTCAAATATAAAGATTTTCAGATTCAAATTGTTAACAGCAGCCGTGCCTAATTCCTGCAGATTTTGAGAAAATCCGCCGTCGCCTTCAACCAGAACCACTCGCCGATCCGGATGAGCAAAAGCAGCGCCTATCGCTCCTCCCAAACCATAACCCATGGAGGCCAATCCTTTATTGGTTACCATGAGTTGACCGCGCTTCTGAACAAACGCCTGCATCATGACGGTAAAAGCACTGCCGCTGCTGCAAGGAATAACGACGTCATCATTGCCGCAAAGCAAGGAAAGCTGTTGCGCGAAGATATAGGGAGAAAGATAATCTGAGCCGGTTTGATTAATCGGCTCGACTATAGGCAATTCGGTCTTGACCATCCGGCAGTAATTTATCCAATCATGATGATCGCCCAATTCCGCTACCGCGATAGCCTCAATCACAGCATTTGCATCGCCCTGTAAAGGAACATCCACTTTAGGATGTCCTTTTTCCAGCTCTGACCGATCGCAATCTATCTGTATGAGTTTGCCGACCGGGATAAATTCTTGCCAATTAAACCCGGTTTGCTGCATTCCCAAACGCGTACCTAATGCGACCAAAAGATCGGCCTGTTGCAATAACAGATTACTGTAACGCTGTCCCCAGGTATTCGGCCTGCCAAAATATAAAGGGTGATCAGCGGATATACGGTCTGCACCATTCCATGTCGTCATGAGCGGAATACCTGTCCCTGCAAGGGCATCGTACAATCGACGCATAGTCTCGCGTTTCACGCCGCCGCCTATCAGCAGCACCGGCCGGCTTGCAGAACGTATTGCGGCCAATAATTGATTAATTTTTTCGTCCCCAAGAACGGGAACAATGAAATCAGACTCGCTGACGGCAAATCCGTCTTGAACGGTTCGCGCAACTTCCCGCCCTTGTATGTCCAGAGGAATCTCTAAAAAAACCGGCCCCTTCCGTCCCATGCTTCCAGCCCGAATGATTTGCGCAAATTCCGCCTGCCCAAGGACCCGATCCATTAACACCGACCGCACCGTGACAGGCTTGACGATATCGACTCCGTTAATTTCCTGAATTCCTCGTTGACGCAACTCGCCACGGCTAAGATCCTCCGTTTTTACTTGACCACCCAAGACAAGCAGTTCACGACTTTCAAGCCAGGCTCCGGCTATTGCGGTAACTATATTGGTCAACCCTGGCCCAGCGGTAACCAGCGCAAATGCCCGTCCAGCATCGCTGCTTTCATTGAAGTACTCGGCGGCGATTCCCGCCGTCACTTCATGCACAACGGGTATGCACGTAAAGCGCTTACTTACGCTTGCAAGCAAATGCATGATGTTTCCGCCTGCCACAAAAAAGCAATGCGTATAACCTAATTCTAGAAGCCAGTCAGCCAAAAGCTCGCTGTAGCGCATATCGTTCTCTATTTAAAATTGATAACTATCCATTGATAGTAAGTATTTATAAAATAAAAATTCCTCAGAGGAGATATCGTTCCCTTCTCTTGTAATCAGAGTTGTGAACGTTCGCTATTCTATCCTCTGCTGACATTAAGCTGCTTTCAGAACCCTACTCCCAGAAACAATTCAATCTGAGTAGCGGCGTACCCCAGCATATCCTCGGTAAGTCCGGGATAGACCCCGATCCAGAACGTATTGTTCATGATTACGTCGGTGCGGGCGAGATCGCCGCTGACGCGATAAGTTTTGCCCTCGAAGTAAGGCTGACGGGTAAGATTGCCGGCAAACAGCAGCCGTGTGCCGATCTTGTTCTGGTCCAGGTATTTGAGCAGGTCGACTCGGTTGACCCCGGCCTCCTCACGCAGTGTGATCGGAAAACCGAACCACGAAGGCTCGCTATCGGCAGTTGCTTCGGGCAGAATCAGGAATTCTACACAGGATTTCAGCTTCTCCTTGAGAAAGGCGAAGTTATGTTTGCGCGCTGCAATAAACTCCGGCAAGCGATCCATTTGCGCGAGTGCGCAAGCAGCCTGCATATCGCTGATTTTGAGGTTATAGCCGGTGTGTGAATAAGTATATTTATGGTCGTAACCAGCAGGCAGCGATCCCAATTGCCAGCCGAAGCGTTTGCCGCAGGTATTGTCCTTGCCGGGCGGGCAATAGCAATCGCGTCCCCAATCGCGGAACGATTCGATAATCTTGTGCAACTCGGCATCTTTGGTAAAAACCATTCCGCCTTCGCCCATCGTGATGTGATGCGCCGGATAAAAACTGCAGGTAGCAATATGACCGAAAGTGCCTACATGTTGGCCTTTATAGCGCGAACCCAACGCATCGCAGCAATCTTCGATGACCCAGAGATGGTGTTTCCGCGCCACCGCCATGACGGCGTCCAGATTGAATACGTTGCCGAGCGTGTGCGCGATCATGATAGCGCGGGTGCGCTCGCTCACGGCTGCCTCGATCCGTTGCGGGTCGATGTTATAGGTGGGAATATCGACGTCCACGAATACCGGCACCATACCATTCTGCAAGATAGGATTCACCGTAGTCGGAAAACCCGCCGCCACCGTAATCACTTCGTCGCCGCGTTTCAGGGCGCGCGCGCCCAGTCTCGGCGACGTCAGCGCGGTGAACGCCAGCAGATTGGCCGACGAACCCGACACGGTCGTCAGGGCATGAGGCACGCCGACAAATTCGGCAAAACGTTTTTCAAACGCCTCGTTGAAGCGCCCGGTCGTCAGCCAGCCGTCGAGCGAAGCCTCCACCATATTCTTTAACTCGGCCGCACCGATCACCTTGCCGGAGGGCGGGATAATGCTGGTGCCTGGAATGAAAGAAGGCGTGTCAAATTTGTTCAACGCAAAATTATCCACGTTGAATGCCATCGCTGTACGCAACACCTCATCCAGTTTTTTTGCGCTGATGCGAGCAACCGTCCGGCAAATTTTACCTTGTACGGTAATTACCTTGTCGACACGAACGACGCTCTCGCGTTTCAGAGTCCCTTCCGCCATATCGGCGGCAGCTATTTGCACCACAGAAGGATCATAGAGGTAAGAATCGACTTCGGTAGTAATATATGCCACATTGATATCGTCAAAATGAATATTACGGCTCGTGCCTATCACCAATCCCGGACGAACTTTGCTGCCTACCCGATTGGTATAAGGGAAATCCAGCAGAACGATATCACCGAGGTTTGGCATCGAACAGCTCCTCCCAGTCAACATTGTTGTCTTCTTCCGTATCGAAAAATCCCGCCAATCCAATAGCCTGAAAATCGTCTTCGGAACTGGATTCTCTAGCGCGAAAAGATTCGGCGACGCCGCTGGTCTGGTCATTTTTATCCAGAACGATGACAAACAGCTCAGCTTCCTCGATGCCTTTCAAAGGCGACAACAATTGTATATTGCCATTTTTGTAAATCGCCTTTACCGCTTGCATGAATCATCCCCCTCATCTGTTTGATATTGCGATATTTGTGCCCATGTTATTTCATGCATATTCTGATTTTCCCCTAAGGCCTTATGCCATTCCACTATTTTTCTGAGCGTTTCATCCAGACGCCATCTCGATTGCCAATTCAGACGCGCTTTCGCCTTGGAGCAATCGAGCCTGAGATAATGCGCCTCATGCGGATGCTCACCGCCATCAAGCATCCAGCTTGCACCTTCACCCCATGCCTGTGTCAGTTTTTCTACTATCCATTGCACCGGTTTTGTGTCTTCGTCGTCAGGACCGAAATTCCAGCCTTCTGCATAGACTATGCCTTCCTCATACAATTTTTGCGCAAGTATCAAATAACCTGACAAGGGCTCCAAAACATGCTGCCAGGGACGGATCGCATACGGATTGCGAATATTGACCGGCTTACCCTGCACAATCGCTCGCATAATATCGGGAATGAGCCGGTCTTGCGCCCAATCGCCGCCGCCGATCACATTCCCGGCTCTGGCAGAAGCGAGTGCGACACCGTGTTTTGCATAATCCTGCGGGTTGAAATACGAGCTTCGATAGGCCGACGCAACCAGTTCGGCGCAGCCCTTGCTGCTGCTGTAGGGATCGTAACCGCCCATGGCTTCGTTTTCCCGATAGCCCCAAATCCATTCGCGATTTTCGTAACATTTGTCGCTGGTGACGTTCACAATTACCCGCACGCTGTCGGTTTTACGCACCGCTTCGAGCAGGTTCACAGTTCCCATAACATTAGTCGAGTAGGTGTCTACAGGTTCGGCATAGGAATAGCGCACTAATGACTGTGCCGCCATATGAATGACGATTTCCGGCTTTGCGGTGCGCATGGCATGAGTCAAAGCATCGCCATCCCGAATGTCTCCATACAATGAATTCATGCCCAGTGTTACATGGGCAACCTCAAACAGGCTGGGATTCGTCGGCGACGCCAGGGCATAGCCTGTGACTTCAGATCCTAAATGCTGCAACCAGAGGCACAGCCAGCTTCCTTTAAATCCGGTATGCCCGGTTACAAAAACTTTTTTACCCGCCCAGAAATCACGAATCACGACCAGACCTTCCACGGCGCTTTACCGGATTGCCATAATTCTTCCAAATGAATCTTGTCGCGCAAAGTGTCCATCGGTTGCCAGAATCCTTGATGAAAAAACGCCTGCAACTCACCTTTGGCTGCTAGCCCTTCAAGCGGTCCGCGCTCCCACAGCGTCGCATCGCCATCGATGCCATCGAGCGCTTGCGGCGACAGGACAAAAAAGCCGCCGTTTATCCATGCGCCGTCGCCATGCGGTTTTTCGCTGAAACTGGTCACTGTATTACCGGTAAGTTCCAGCGCTCCAAACCGGCCAGGCGGCTGCGTCGCTGTGACGGTGGCGAGCTTTCCGTGACCTTGATGAAAATCGATTAATTGCTTGATATCAACATTGCCTATGCCATCGCCGTAAGTCATGCAAAACGCATCATTATCCAGATACTCACGGATACGTCGCAGACGTCCGCCAGTCTGCGTGTTATCACCGGTATCCACCAGCGTGACCCGCCAGGGTTCGGCATTATTCTGATGCACTTCCATTTTATTGGTAGACATGTCATACGTAACATCGGACATGTGCAAAAAATAGTTGGCAAAATACTCTTTGATTATATAGCCTTTATATCCCAGACAGATTATGAAATCATTCACCCCGTAACGGGAGTAGAGCTTCATGATATGCCATAAAATAGGTTTTCCGCCAATTTCGACCATCGGTTTAGGCCGAACCGAAGTTTCTTCGCTTAAACGAGTACCGAGACCTCCGGCAAGAATTACACATTTCATGTTGCTTGATTACCTTTTAATTAATACACAATAATAGCTTGTGGAATTACTCAAATGTGACCAATCATTATAATTTCAAACTCAAAAAATCACTTTTTCCGAATGATTTTTCGGTCTAACGCTAAAAATCCAGGCGATTTCAAACGATGATAGAGGCCGTAAATCTTCCGTAGCACCTCAAATTGCCTGGCATATTCGCGAAACGTGACATGACGAAAATAAGAATTCTCATAAAAAGCGGAAAGATGCGCAATATATTCACTCGCTGTCATTCCTATACAGCTCATCAAGTTTCGATCGATACGACTTACATCGAGGTCAATTGCCCGATACAGACAGCGAAAACCAAAATCACGCAATACTTTGTCTCCATGTATTAACGTCATGTTTCCTAAAAACCAAAGTCGCTCTGGTTCCCCATCCAGTTCTATGCTATCGAGATGGCTGCCAAATATACGCTCGATTTTTGAAAGAATGGGGTCCTGCGCATAGAGAGATAAAAAATTATCCCTTTCCAAGGTCACATGACTTCGATTTTTAATGTTATTCGCGCTTTCATTACGCAAATTGCTCCAAACAGTAATTGCCTGAAGCTGATCAGAGATTATACGAACGGGATATGACGATAAGAGTTTAGTAAAAAACACCATATCGCCCAATCGATGTAAATACTCTGGAAAGCCGCCTAACTTACGATAGATTTCACTACGAATCAACATAGAGCACGGATGCAATGAGTTACCGCTCAAGAAAAATTTCCGTAGATGCTCTTCTATGGAAAAAAGACTTATGTCAACAACCGATGCAATATAGTTTGGTGGTTCTACAGAATCGCCATCTTGATTCACATATAAGTTATTAGAAAATACAGCAGCATTTTCTCCTATGCTTTCCAGCATCGTTTGGATACGGTTTGGTAAATAATAATCATCAGAGAAAAGCAAAGAAAGGTAAGGCGTCAAAGAAGTTTGCAGGTATTTTGCACCCATCACTGATCGCATATTGCGCTCATTGGTGATTACGCGCACTCGTTTGTCTTTGGTGTATCGATTGACCACGTATCGCGTATTATCATTGGATCCGTTTTCAAGAATTGTAAGGATCAAATTCGGCCCTCTTTGATCGAGTACGCTTTCAATTGCACGAGTGGCGATATTCCCGTCATTGTAAACCAGGACAAATACTTCAATATCAGGAGTCATTGAGCTTCTTTCTCATCGACTGAGCAATGAATTCCGCTGTGGAAGAAATTTGAGCATTAAGTGGCATCAGTTCCATCCCGAAATGCTGCAGCATCGCAC
>JAJYPZ010000285.1 GCA_021794855.1 Pseudomonadota bacterium
ATGCCTTGTCCGAATATCAGTTCGCGGGATTGCTGCGCGGCGCGAAGACCGAGGTAGTGAAATGCCTGGGCAGCGACTTGCAGGTCCCCGCCAGCGCGGAGATCGTGCTCGAAGGCGTGATTCATCCCGGAGAAATGGCCCCCGAAGGGCCGTTCGGCGATCACACCGGCTATTACAACGAGGTCGATAATTTCCCGGTCTTTACCGTGGAGCGCATCACTATGCGCCGCGATCCGGTTTATCACAGCACCTATACCGGCAAGCCGCCCGACGAGCCCGCCGTGCTCGGCGTCGCGCTCAATGAAGTATTCGTGCCTTTATTGCAAAAGCAATTTACCGAAATTACCGATTTCTACCTGCCGCCGGAAGGCTGCTCGTACCGTCTGGCCGTGGTCAGCATCAAAAAATCCTATCCCGGTCACGCCAAGCGGGTAATGTTCGGCATCTGGAGCTTTTTGCGCCAGTTCATGTACACCAAATTTATCGTGGTGGTCGACGACGACGTCAACATCCGCGACTGGAAAGAAGTCATCTGGGCGATTACCACGCGCATGGACCCGGTGCGCGACACGCTGCTGGTGGAAAACACGCCGATAGATTACCTCGATTTCGCCAGCCCGGTGTCCGGTCTGGGCGGAAAAATGGGCATGGACGCCACCAATAAATGGCTCGGCGAAACCACACGCGAATGGGGCACGCCTATCGTCATGAGCGACGCGGTCAAACGGCGGGTGGATGCAATGTGGCAGGATTTGGGCTTGTAAGTTGCGTGGATGTTGCAGGTGCAGAATGCGGGTATAAATTTTGAAATCTGATTCCGTGCTATTTTTTGTTGCGGCTTATCTTTGAGCAAATTATTAGTGCAAATTAAACAAATATGGTATTAAATGTGCTAAATTAACATTTAACGTCCTATGTTTAAGGAGTTGTCATGAATCTTGCCTTGGCATCCGATACCGATAAATTCGGTGTTTTAGCTGAAGCCTTGACCAATGCCGGCAAGCATCTGGGAATGAGCCAGTCCGACCTGGGTGCCATCATAGGCAAAAATCGTACTGCGGTCAGTCGCGGCGGCATTGATCCGGACAGCAAGGCCGGCGAGTTGGCGCTGTTGTTCATACGCTGTTACCGTGCGCTGTTCGTACTCGTCGGCGGCGATTTCGATCAGATGCGGCACTGGATGCGGACCGAAAACAGGCATACCGGCGGAATTCCGGGCGAACAAATAAAAAGCGTGCAGGGATTAACTACCGTTCTGGAATATCTTGATGCCATGCGGGGCAAGCTGTAAGTGATCGACTGGAGCGCCTGTCTGGCACAAGCCGAATTGTCTGGTCTGAAAGGCGTCATCCTGCGTCTGGTAGAAAGCCAGGAACAGGTCGCCACTAATCATCTGGTCGGTTCGCTGGAGCGGCAGGCGGTACTGGAAACCTTGCTGGAAACAACCAAACCGCGCCTGCGTCCGGGCACGGAAACTCTGCATTATCTGCTGGCGACGCCGTTCCGGTATCCGCCGCTGAAACATGGCTCGCGTTTCGGTACGCGCAGCGATCCCAGCCTGTTCTACGGCTCGCTGACAACCGCTACGGTGCTGGCGGAAGCCGCTTATTACCGGTTTTTGTTCTGGTACGGGATGGTTGTGCCGCCCGTCGGCAAACTCGACACGCAGCATACCTTGTTTGGAGCGCAATTTTGTACTGAAAAGGGTGTGCGGCTCCAAAAGCAGCCTTTTTCCAGCTATGGCGAGGTGCTCGGCAGCCCTGCGGAATATGGGCCGTCCCAGGCGCTCGGTAGCGTTATGCGTGATGAGGGCGTCGAGGCTTTCGAATTCATTTCGGCGCGCGATCCGGCGCGAGGCATCAATGTTGGGCTGTTTACGCCGGCGGCTTTGCAAGGAATTGCTCCGGTATGCCAGGAAGCATGGCTGTGCGAACTGTCCGCCCGTCAGGTCCGATTTCATGCCGCTCACAGTCGCGAATTATTTTCGTTTCCCCTCGACGCCTTTCTGGTTTCGGGCAAATTGCCGCAAGCGGCTGCCTGATTAATTTCGGACTGGCTTTATTTCAAAATAGATAATGTAGCCGCAGACGGTGTCGACCGGCAAAACAAACCCCGTGAATGATCGAAATAAATGCTTGCTTATGGTACTTATTAGTACTATATTGGCGTATCGAGACTGTAAATACTGACGTTACGGAAAATGAAAAAATACCCATTTTTACCGTTAATTCGAGAATTAGCCGAATGTTATCAGGCATTTGAGGTCTATTCCGCGCTCAATCAGCGCAGCATGGGTTTGACTTCCTGCCAGTTCGACATCATCGCAACGCTGGGTAATACTCCCGGTATGAGTTTTAGAGAGCTCGGCCAAAAAACCCTGATTACCAAAGGTACATTAACCGGCGTAGTCAATCGGCTGGAAGAAAAGAAGCTGGTCGTACGCAGACCGGACCCGAACGACGGGCGCAGTCAGATAGTCAGTTTGACCGGACAGGGCGTAACGTTGTTCGAGCGCGTTTTTCCGCAGCAGCTCGATTATTTGAACTCCGCATTTGCCGCCCTGGAGGCGGATGAAATCGAGCGGATGCGGCAAACCTTGTCTCGACTGCGCAGCGTATTCCGGCTTCAGGAGCAAACATGAAAGACAAAACCTATACCGTAACGGCGATCGTATTGCATTGGCTGGTGGCGGGCTTGATCATTGCGACGTTTCCGCTCGGCTTGTATATGAGCGATATGGCGCTGTCGCCGCGCAAACTTCAATTATATTCGTATCATAAATGGATCGGTATCGT
>JAJYPZ010000286.1 GCA_021794855.1 Pseudomonadota bacterium
ATACTCATCCGTTTTTAACTTTAGTAATCGGAAAAGCGGACGGTTTTTAAGCGTTTATGCCAAACCGAATTTCAGTACTGGTGCAAGACTGGGTATCGTAGTCGGCAAAAAACAATTGCGTACGGCTGTAACTCGAAATTTTGCCAAACGAATTATACGCGAAGAGTTTCGTTTGCGCCGGGCAACTTTGCCAGCGCTGGATTTTGTCGTCCGTGTAACAAAAGCGGTAAGCAAAGCCGATGCGTCTTTAGTTCGTGGTGAATTAATTCATTTGTTTCAAAAAACCAGCCGATGTCTAGAATCCTGATCTTGATAGTAAGGATGTATCAGTACACGCTGAGTCCGTTACTCGGGCCGCGGTGCCGGTATACTCCCACCTGTTCGCAATATGCGATAGAGGCGATAAGTAAATACGGAGGCATAAAAGGCAGCCGCCTTGCCGTACGACGTCTATTATGTTGTCATCCCCGCAGTTCGGGTGGTTACGACCCCGTACCTTAATTTTCCTACAGCTAAGCATCACATTTATGGATACTCAGAGACTTATTCTTTTTATTGTTTTTTCGTTTTCATTGTTAATGTTATGGCAGTCCTGGGAAAAACAGAGCGCCCCCCAGTATCAGACTAATTCCGCCGTTACTGCGAACACCAGCGCCCCCGTTCCTGCTGTCCCAGTTCCTGGGCAGGTGCCGGTTTCGGTTACGCAGCCTCAAAACGAGTTTCCCGTCGGTGCCGAGGCAACGGTAACTACGGATCTGATTCGCGCCCGTATCGATGCAAACGGTGGCGATATACGGAGTCTGGCATTATTGCACTACCAGGATCCACAGGACAAAAAAAAACCATTTTACATACTCGAGCAGAACCCCGAGCATATGTTCGTTGCGCAAACCGGCCTGATTGGCCCGGATATGCCTACGCATAAAACCGTGTTTACTTTGGTGCCGGGAAATTATCAGCTCGAACCCTCGCAGTCGAAATTGAGCTTGCCGTTAACGTGGACCGACCCGCAAACCGGCATTAAAGTCAGCAAAATTTATACCTTTTATCGCGACAGCTATAAAATTGACGTTACTTACCAGTTAATCAATTCCGGTACACGTCCAGTACCTGTCGATGCCTATTTCCAATTGTTGCGCGACGGTAAAACGCCGATAGGCGAATCCAGATTCGTGCATACGTTTACTGGGCCGGCTTTGTACACCGCAGCTAATAAATTCACCAAGCTCGATTTTAAAAAGCTCGACAAGGGCGAACAAAACTATCCCAAATATGCCGATAACGGCTGGATAGGAATGGTACAGCATCATTTTGTCTCGGTCTGGTTGCCGCCAAACGGCGGAAAGCGCGAATTTTATGCCAAAGCCATAGGGAACGGTCAGTACAGCGCGGGAGTCATCTTGCCGGAAGGCACTTTGGCGCCGGCTGGTACGCTCAGTTTTATGGTTCCTTTATACGTCGGTCCGCAAATTCAGAAAACGTTGACCGCCTTGGCTCCCGGGCTGGATTACGTCGTCGATTATGGCTGGCTGACCCCGATCGCTGCGCCTATATTCTGGGCGCTGCAACATATACACGGGCTGGTTGGTAACTGGGGCTGGTCTATCGTAATTTTGACCATATTAATCAAACTGCTGTTTTTTCCGTTATCTGCCAAAAGTTATAAATCCATGGCGCAAATGCGCGGTTTGGCGCCCAAGCTGCAAAGATTGAAAGAGCTGTACGGCGACGACAAGCAAAAACTGCATCAATCCATGATGGATTTATATAAAACCGAGAAAGTGAATCCTTTGGGCGGTTGTCTGCCGGTTGTGGTCCAGATACCCGTATTTATTGCCCTTTACTGGACGCTGCTGGGTAGCGTAGAAATGCGGCAGGCGCCGTTCATGGGATGGATACACGATCTATCTGCGCCCGACCCTTATTATATATTGCCCGTTATCATGGGCTTGACCATGCTATTGCAGACCAAGCTTAACCCGGCCCCTCCCGATCCGATGCAAGCCAAGGTCATGATGATCATGCCGGTCGCATTCAGCGTGTTTTTCTTGTTCTTTCCGGCGGGACTGGTGCTGTATTGGGTAGTCAACAATATCATGTCGATCAGCCAGCAATGGATAATTACCCGCAATTACGAAGCCGCACAAGTTGGCCGCCCTAAGTCCTGAACACGATATCATTGCCGCCATCGCTACAGCGCCCGGGCGGGGCGGGATAGGAATAGTTCGCGTTTCGGGCGGCAATCTTGCCTCTTTTGCGCAGCTGATACTGAGAACGGTGCCCCGACCGCGGTATGCCGGTTTGACGGCGTTTATCGATGCTGCGGGCGAGATGATCGATGAAGGCGTTGCGCTGTATTTTCCTGCGCCAAATTCATACACCGGAGAAGACGTGCTTGAGTTGCAGGGACATGGCGGTCCGGTAATATTGAAAGCGGTATTGAACCGTTGCCTTCAGCTGGGGGCTCGTATAGCCAATCCGGGGGAATTTACCCGTCGTGCTTTTTTAAACGATAAACTGGATCTGGCCCAAGCCGAAAGTGTGGTCGATCTCATCGACGCCACTTCAGAGGCGGCTGCACGCTCGGCATTAAGGTCGCTGACGGGCGAATTTTCGCAGTACGTTAAGGGTTTGAACTCAAGCCTGATCGAATTGCGGATGCTGATCGAGGCTATCCTGGATTTTCCGGAAGAAGAGCTGGATTATTTACAGGCAGCCAAGATATATCAAAAACTGGATCAGATACTGGAAAAGTTATTGACTATCGAGTCCACGGCCCGGCAAGGCAGTGTC
>JAJYPZ010000287.1 GCA_021794855.1 Pseudomonadota bacterium
CTGATTTAATGGGATTTTTTGGCCGGATTTTTTGCGCTCTGGGCAATAATCGTCTGGTAGGCGGTCAACGCGGCGGCCTGCTCTGCAGCCCGGCGACTGTTGGCGACGCCGGTGGTATGGATGGACAAAGCCGGAATAATGCAGTCTATGTGGAAAACCTGCTCGTGCGCCTGACCGGTGGTCGATACCAGGACGTAATCCGGCAACGGCAGATGGCGTCCCTGCAATACTTCCTGCAATAGCGTTTTCGAGTCTTTGGCCGGAGTGTTCGGATCGATAGCGGCTACAATGTCGGCATACAGCTGCTGGATGACTTGTTGCGCTTGATTGAAATCGCTGTCCAGCAGCACTGCGCCGAACAGGGATTCGAGCGCGTCAGCCAAGATGGACGGACGTTGTCGCCCGCCGCTTTTGATTTCGCCGTCGCCCAGACGCAGATATTCTCCCAGTTTGAGCTGCTCGGCTATTTCGTACAAACTTTGTTGCCGCACCAGATTGGCCCGCAGGCGGGACAATACGCCTTCCGGCAAATCCGGAAAGCGCAGATAGAGCATGTGTGCAATGGCGCAATTGAGTATGCTGTCGCCGAGAAATTCGAGTCGTTCGTTGTGCGGGATGCCGAAGCTGCGATGTGTAAACGCCTGCGTTAACAGGGATCGCTGAGTAAAGTGGTAACCGATGGCATGTTCGATGACGGTTTCGTTCATGGGCCTCCCGGTGCGGTAGTCGGGGCGAAGTTGATATACACGCCGATATTGGAAAACAGGGGTTTTTGTACCTGATATTGCGCGCTTAATACCAACTGGCCATTGTTGCGCGAAATGACGAGATCGCTGGCGGATATGCTAGTGATATTATCGATTTGCGAACGGCGCGTAAACGATTCGCGAACCTGTGCGGATTTTGCATTGGCCAGTTCGGGGTCGGCAACCATCGTCGACAGCACCTTTTTAATCGAGAAATATTCGATATAGGCAGGGATGACTTTCATGACTGCGATGCTGAGGAAAACGATGCCCATCGCTACAAAGAACAAGCTGATCAAGCTCAACCCCGATTGTTTACGATGCATGTGCGTATCCTTTATTTTGAGCCATTGCACGACTATTGCGCTTGCTCACATTTCGTTAAAAAAGGCTCAAAATCTAATGGGCTGCTGGTACATTCCGATTTCTAGCCTTTTTTACTTCATCTGAGCGGTGCTCACTCCAGCGTGCGAAGCTCTTATTTTATGAAATGTCCCACTCGCGTCGGATGGTCGAAATTCCACCAGATCATGAACGCGCGACCGACGATGTTGCGGTCGGGTACGAATCCCCAGTAGCGGCTATCGTTACTGCTGTCCCGATTGTCGCCCATCATGAAGTAATAACCTTGCGGTACCTTACAAGTAAATCCCTCGTCATTGTAATCGCAATTTTGCCGATACGGAAACTGGCTGTTGACCTGATCGGTAAACAGCGTAGGCAAGGAGGGTTGCAACAGAATTTTATGGATATGCGTACCCAGTTTTTCCAGATACTGGTCGGAATTGACGGCAACCAGTCCATGGGTGACGTAATCGAATGAACCGTCGCGCGTTTGCGGGATGAGTTGGCCGTTGATGGTCAGCCGTTTGTTGCGATAGGTCACGACATCGCCGGGTACGCCGACCACGCGCTTGATATAATCGAGACTCGGATCCTGCGGGTAGCGGAACACCATGACGTCGCCGGGTTTAGGTTCTCCGACCGGTATGATTTTGATATTGGCGATAGGTAGCCGGATGCCGTAAGTATATTTGTTGACTAGAATGAAATCCCCGACCAGCAGTGTCGGCAGCATGGAGCCCGAAGGTATCTTGAACGGTTCGACCAGAAACGAACGCAACAGAAATACCGCCAGTATGACCGGAAAAAAACTTTTTGCGTATTCGGCCAGCACCGGCATTTTAGCGTTGGCAGCGCGTTTCGGTTTGAATGCGATACTGTCTATCAGCCAGATTACCCCGGTCACCACCAACGCAACAAACATGATTAATGCAAAATCCATTTTTTCAGCCTTTTATTTATCGCCTACTTGCAGGATTGCCAAGAAAGCTTCTTGTGGAATTTCGACGTTGCCGACCTGTTTCATCCGTTTTTTACCGGCTTTTTGTTTTTCCAGTAACTTGCGTTTGCGGCTGATATCGCCGCCGTAACATTTGGCCAGCACATTCTTGCGCAGAGCCTTGACGTTTTCGCGGGCGATGATTTGCGCGCCGATAGCGGCCTGTATCGCGACGTCGAACATTTGTCGAGGGATCAGTTCGCGCATCTTGCCGGCAAGTTCGCGCCCCTTGTAGATACTGGTTGCGCGATGCACGATCAGCGACAGCGCGTCGACTTTTTCGCTGTTGACGAGGATGTCGAGTTTGACCAGATCCGCGGTGCGAAACTCCTTGAATTCGTAATCGAGCGAGGCATATCCTCGCGTGGCGGATTTCAGTCGGTCGAAGAAATCCATCACCACTTCATTCATGGGCATGTCGTAGTTGAGCATGACCTGACGTCCCATATATTGCATATTGGTCTGCGCGCCGCGTTTCTGCGTGCATAAAGTCATCACGCTGCCGAGGTAGGCTTCGGGAACCAGAATGGTAGCGGTAATGATCGGCTCGCGTATTTCTTCGATCTTGGACAGTTCGGGCAACTTGGACGGATTTTCGATTTCCAGGATTTCGCCGCTGCGCAATACGATCTGGTAAATGACCGTGGGCGCGGTAGTGATGAGATCCATGTCGTATTCGCGTTCCAGACGCTCCTTCACGA
>JAJYPZ010000288.1 GCA_021794855.1 Pseudomonadota bacterium
CCTTCGGCGTAGTCGATGCCCTCTTCATACAGTTTTTGCGCAAGTATCAAATAACCAGCCAAAGGCTCCAATACATGCTGCCAGGGACGAATGGCATGCGGATTGCGGATATTGACCGGCTCGCTTTGCGCGATCGCACGCAGGATATCGGGGATGAGCCGATCTTCCGCCCAGTCGCCGCCGCCGATCACGTTACCGGCCCGGGCCGAGGCGAGCGCTACGCCATGCTGTGCGTAATCCTGAGGATTAAAGAACGAGCTTCGATAGGCTGAGGCCACCAGTTCTGCGCAGCCTTTGCTGCTGCTGTAAGGATCGTAGCCGCCCATCGCCTCATCCTCTCGATAGCCTTTATCCCGTTCTTGGTTTTCGTAGCATTTGTCGCTGGTGACATTCACGACCGCACGCACGCCGCTTGCTCGGCGTACGGCCTCAAGCAGATTCACCGTGCCCATGACATTGGTGGCGTAGGTTTCAACCGGATGGACGTAGGAGTAACGCACCAGAGCCTGTGCAGCCATATGAATAACTATTTCAGGCCGATATGTTTCGATGACTGCGGACAATGCCGCATAATCCCGGATATCCCCGTACAAGCTGGTCATACCGCTCGCAACCTGGGCAGTTACAAACAAGCTCGGATCGCCGGGGGGCTCCAAAGCATAGCCCACAAGCTTCGCTCCCATGGATTGCAGCCATAATGACAGCCAGCCTCCTTTGAACCCGGTATGTCCGGTTAACAATACGGTCTTATTCGTCCAAAATAAAGGGTTTACCATGTTTTCCATGGGGCTTCGCCTGCTGCCCACAATGCTTCGAGATAATTTTTGTCGCGCAAGGTATCCATCGGTTGCCAGAAACCATGATGCTGAAATGACGCAAGCTCGCCTTCTTTTACTAATTGTTCCAGCGGCCCGCTTTCCCAAACCGTATTATCGTCCGTTATATAATCCATGACCTTGGGCGATAACACAAAAAAACCTCCATTAATCATTGCTCCCTCGCCCTGGGGCTTTTCCCTGAAACTGTTAACCCGAGTTCCGCTTATATCCAGCGCACCGAAACGACCGGGGGGAGCAACCGCTGTCAACGTAGCTTTGACCTTTTGTGACTTATGAAAGGCAATCACTTCGGTAATATTGACATCACTCAGCCCATCGCCATAAGTCATACAAAAAATTTCCTCTTGCTTGACGTATTCGGCAATTCGTTTCAAACGACCGCCGGTCATTGTACGATCTCCGGTATCGACCAAAGTCACTCGCCAGGGGTCGGCACTATTTTGATGTACTTCGGTTCGATTGTTAACCATATCAATCGTCACATCCGACATATGCAAAAAATAGTTCGCGAAATATTCCTTGATTGCATAACCTTTATAACCCAGGCAAATAATGAAATCATTAATTCCATGCACCGAGTAATTTTTCATGATATGCCAGAGGATAGGCTTGCCGCCTAACTCGATCATGGGCTTGGGACGAATTGACGTTTCTTCGCTAATACGGGTACCAAATCCTCCAGCAAGAATAACCGCTTTCAATTTAAGCCCTCTTTAAAATCAAAAAACACATTATGCATTATCTTCCAAGCTTGATTTCAAATTTCAATAAATAAGAAAAAGTAACGATGCCTCATGCAGTTGCCGGGTTGACAGCATTCCCTCCGCTCTGCTGATCCCAACTTCATTAACTCAAGCGGGGAACCAAATATGATCTCCATACCTCCAAACTGCGTGGTATTTTTTTATCACGTGTATTTAGTGAAAAACAAGATAAAGGACTTTATTATGAATATCAGCAAAACCATTCTTTCTATTGCTTGTGCAATTATTTCCACATCGGCACTTGCTGATACCGCAGACATCAAGAATGCGGACAATCAGGTGGGAGTTCAGCTGACTTCCACGAATATGAATTACACCGGAACCGGTAACGGTGTCGTAGGCGCTCCTGGAGCGACCTATGCCACGGAAAACGGCAATGTTCCGGGGTTTGCTTTATCCGCGTCCACGATGCAGAATCTCTGGCTGGGCAACGACTATATCGAAGCTGAATACAGTCACGCTAACGGACACACCAATTTCATCGGCGGTGCGCCGTACGGTTCCGCAGCCGGAGAAGCCGGAGCCACGCTGAGCGATTATCATGCTCGATACGGTAAGGGTTTTGCCATGAACAGTCAATTCATGCTCACTCCTTACGGCGAAGTGGGATCGCATGAATGGGACAGCTCTGCTGAAGGTAATTTCCACAACGATTATTTCGGCGCGGGCGTATTGGCGCAGTATTCACCGGTAAACAGACTGGTCTTGTCCGGCAATGCACTGGTCGGCCACACCTTTGACGGCTCTACGACAGGTGCCAGCGGCGTTGCCGGTTACAGCGCCCTCGGCTCGTCCAACCTGTATCGGGTCGGCCTGTCTGCAGATTATGCGCTCAGCAAATCGCTGCATGCCAATGCAGGCATAGATTACACTTCGTTTAATTACGGCGCCGGAGCGATGGGTTCCGGAGTACCCAACAGCCTGACCGCTTACACGACTTACAAGATCGGTCTGGGTTACGCGTTCTAATTACACGGTGCCTTTATAAACGGAATCCGCCGGTCCGGGGCCGGCGGAAGTTCGATTTTTTCCCGGGGTCATAGCGGCAGTCCCGTACGCATAATCATTTTAGGAAAAGGACGCGCAGTATCGGGATAAACGGCAATGTCTATCTTGCGCTCGCCCAGCTTGCTATGCAATTGCGCGAGAATTTTCAGCTTGCCCATCAA